>JAIXZE010000433.1 GCA_027489875.1 Verrucomicrobiales bacterium | reverse complement strand
GACTCGCTCATCGGCATCTACGATCCTCGCCGCGGTCTTGGCTATTACGGCCGCACCCGCGTGTTCGTCGATGCGCCCACCAACTGGTGGACCACGCTCGACAACCGGCAGTCCCTGACGGGCGTGGGCGGCGTTGAAACCCTCGTCCACCTGGCCCCCAATCCGACCTTTGGCGGGACCAATCTCCAGAACGGCGGCAGCTTCATCCTGCCGTCCGGCACCACCGCGACCTTCGCCCGACACACGTTCAACGGCGGCCGCATCGACGGCACCAACGCGGTCCTCCAGATCACACCCGACTCCACATGGAACGGCGGCCGCATCGACACAGGTGTCACCACCCGTGTGCCGGCCGGCATCGCATGGACCCACGCCGCCGGCCTGCGCGAACTCGCCGGTACGCTCGAGAATCTCGGTGAAGTCGGGATCAACTCCGGCACCACCGCCCTGCTCGATGGTGCCCGCTGGCTCAACCGTTCCAACGCCGTCCTGAACCTCACCGGGTCCACCCTTGGCAACACCGGCACGGACATCGCCCTCCTCAACGAAGGCCTCGTTTCCGGCTCCGGCAACCTCGCCCTCGCGGTCACCAACAACGGCACCCTCCGCCCCGGAAATCCCGTGGGCAGCTTCACGGTCCGCAGCTTGTCGCAGGGCATCAAGGGTCGCATCGAACTCGATCTCGCCGCCGGCAATCCGGGTAGCCAGTACGACCAGATCGCGGTCACCGGAAACGCCCAACTCACGGGCACGCTCGCCCTGACCCTGCGCGATGGATACACGCCGACGTTGGCGGATGTCTTCGCGATCCTTCCCCACGGCAGCCGCAGCGGAACCTTCACCACGATCATCAATCCGTCGCTCGCCACGCTCGTTCCGAACTACGCGCCGACACAGGTGCAGTTGAACATCGGCGAGATCTTCACCCCGGCTCCGGTCATCACCGCCCAACCCGTCTCGCAGAATGTCCCCGCCGGAGCGCAGGTCGTGTTGCAGGCCGGTGTCCGCGGCACGGAACCGTTCACGTTCCAATGGTTCGTCGGAGGCACCGCCGTCACGGGCGGCACGTCCCGGACACTCGTCCTCGATAACGTCCAGCCCGGGACGTACAGCTACCTGCTGAGCGTCTCCAACAGCTTCGGCGTGGTCGTCACCGATCCCGCTGTCATCACCGTGCGCCCGGGCGTCACCCAGACGCCCATCGCCAATCCTGGAATCGCCGGACCGCTCAACAGTGTCACCTTCTTCAACTCGCTGTTCGGCTTCATCACCGGCGATGACGGTGCCTTCCGGTACACCATCAACGGCGGGCAGACGTGGCTCACGTCCCTGCCCGGTGTCCCGAACCGCATCACCGGAGCCGCCTTCTACGGCGGTGCCTGGTGGATCGCCGGCTCCGGCGGCCTGATCTGCGTCAGCTACGATCGCGGCGTCACCTGGATCCCCTTCAACACCGGGACCTCCGAGACGTTCACCGGCATCACCTTCGGCCGCGACGGTACCGGATTCGCCGTCGGCTCCGGCGGAACCATCTGCGTCTACCGCAATGGCGTGTGGGTCCCCGCTTCCGGAATCCCCGGCAACGTGAACTTCTACGGGGTCTACACCTTCGGCGGTTCGGCGTGGGCCGTGGGGTCCGGCGGCACCATCTGCGTCTATCGCAATGGCGGATGGGTTGCCGCCAACACGGGCGGGTTCGTCGGCACGTTCTACGGCGTGTCCTTCTGGAACGCCTCGTTCGGTATCGCCGTCGGCTCCGGCGGCACCGTCTGCATCTCCCGCGATGGCGGACTCTCCTGGAGCCCCGTCAACGTCGGTGCCTCCACCGACTTCCTCACCGCCGCCTTCGCGTCCGGAAACGTCCTCTTCATCGGTGGCCGCGGCGGTATCCTCTGCGTCTCCACCGACGGCGGCCTCACCTGGTCCGCCCTCTCCACCGGGACCACCGCCGACATCACCTCGATCAGTTGGCGTGACGGCCAGGGATTCTACGTCGACGCCAACGGCATCTGCCGGGCGTTCACGTTCGCCGGCTTCACCCCGAACCGCCCGCCGCTCGTGCGCATCCTGAATCCGCTGAACACGATCACGCTCGAGACCAACGTCGTCACCGGCACCAACGGGATCACCCTCACGAACATCGTCAGCGTCCGGCACGACTTCACCAATCTCGCCTGCGTCCCCATCAACATCCGCGCGGAAGCCATCGACCCCGACGGCACCGCCCTCTTCGTTGAGCTCTTCATCAACGGTTTCTCCGCCGACAACGACTTCGTCAATCCGACCGCCAAGTTCTGGGACAACTGCACGCCGGGCCGATACATCCTGTCCGCCCTCGGCACCGACAACCTCGGTTCGGTGGGCATCGCCGAGGACGTCGCCGTCACCGTCCTCCCTCCCTACCACATCCTCGTGCCGCGCCTCGTCCAGGACGACCTCGTCCGCCTCTGCTACGCGGGCGACACCAACAAGAACTACGGACTGGAGATCAGCACCGATCTCATCGACTGGACGTATCTCGGCCCGTTCTTCCCGACGAACTCGATCCTGCAATACCTCGACGGTTCGGTGACCAACACAAGCCATCGGCTGTATCGCGCGATCGAACTGCCGGCGAATCCGTGACGGGGGGGGGAAACTCCCCACCCAACTCCTCGTTTGCACGTACACGTACGATCGGGCACGGTCTCCAGAGCCGTTCGATCGCATGGCCACCATCCGCAACTCCCGGCGCAGGACTCCCGACGACGCCCTCCACCCGTCGCGCGACCTCTCGCCCATCCATGCCACCACGCCCTTCACCTTTCCTGGGTTCCCCTCATGAGCACTGCACCCACCCCCACCGCCGGCACACCCATTCCCCTGACGGCCGCCCCCCCCACGCCGCCCGCCAAGACCGAAACCACCGCCGGGAATTACTTCGTCTCCAATTACCCGCCGTTCGGCGCATGGAAGGCCGAGGACGTCGAAGCCTACCTCGGCGTGCTGGACCAACCACCCCGCTCCGACGTCCCCCTGGGGCTGTACACCCACATCCCGTTTTGCCGGAAGCGCTGCCACTTCTGCTATTTCCGCGTCTACACGGACAAGAACGCCGACGACATCCGCGGCTACCTCGACGCCCTCCTCAGCGAACTGCGCCGCTACGCCGACAAGCCCGTGATCGGCGGTCGCAAGCCACGCTTCATCTACTTCGGAGGCGGCACCCCGTCCTACCTGTCCCCCGACCAACTGGGATTCCTCACGCGCGGGATGAAGGAACTCCTGCCGTGGGATGAAGCCGAGGAGATCACCTTCGAGGGCGAACCCGGCACCCTGACCGATCACAAGCTCCGCGCGATCCGCGAAATGGGCGTCACGCGACTGAGCCTCGGGATCGAGCATTTCGACGACCACATCCTCGAGATCAACGGCCGCGCCCATCGTTCCCGTGAGGTTCAACGCGCCTATGCCTACGCGCGTGAGATCGGCTTTCCGCAGATCAACATCGACCTGATCGCGGGCATGGTGGAGGAAACCGAGGAGAAGTGGCGCGAGGCGATCGCCAAGGCCGTTGCCCTGCAACCCGACTCCGTCACGATCTACCAGATGGAGGTGCCCTACAACACGACCATCTACCAGACGATGAAGGCCGAGGGCCGACTGGTGGCCCCGGTGGCCGATTGGGAGACCAAGCGCCGCTGGGTGCATGAAGCCTTCGCCGAGTTCGAGAAGGTGGGTTACACGGTCACGAGCACCACCACCGTCGTCCGCGATCCGGAGAAGGTGAAGTTCCAGTACCGCGCGGGGTTGTTCTCGGGGGCCGACCTCCTTTCGATCGGTGTCGCGAGCTTCGGACACCTCTCCGGGGTCCATTACCAGAACCAGCACGACTTCCAGCCCTACCTGAGCGCAGTCAACTCCGGCCGATTGCCCCTCTATCGCGCGCTGCGTCCCACCGCTGAGGAACTCTACACGCGCGAGTTCATGCTCCAGCTCAAGCTGGGTTCCGTCCGTGCCTCCGCGTTCACGGCCAAGTTCGGCACCGACCCACGCGTCCAGTTTGCCACTCCTCTGGCCACCCTGCGCTCATGGGGTTTCCTGGTGGAATCCGAGGACCGCATCGGCCTGACTCGCGACGGACTCCTTCAGGTCGATCGACTGTTGCAGGAATTTTTCGATCCGAAGTATCGGAAGGGGCGTTACGCGTGACGGCCGCTCGTGCCGCCGAAGGTGCATTGCTGCACCCCTTGAATGAGTTCTACCGGACCTCCGGCAGGACGCTGCCGCGGCACCATGCAGTCATCGGCGATCAGATCCCCGAACCCGAGCGTTCGCTGCTGGTGCATCACCGCGACATGACCAGCACGCTCGAACAGTTCCACGGACGTTCCATCCACCTCGAGGTGATCAGCGTTGAGATCCACGGAAACGTCCTCCACCGGCAGGTGGTCCTGCTTCTGGACGAAACCAACCACGCGGTTGAATTCGGGGCTACCCGCGTCCATCTCGACCGCTTCCCGGAACCGTGGCGCAGCGATATCGTGGCCTCACGACGTCCGTTGGGCGGCATCCTCAATGCCAGCGGCCAACCGTACACCAGCCGTCCCTCCGCATTCCTGAAGGTGGAATCGGACGACTTCCTGCAACGCGCCCTGCGACTCGCTTCACCGGCCAGCCTCTACGGCCGCCAGAACACCTTGCGTACTCCCGAAGGCCTCGAGATCGCGGAGATCCTCGAAATCCTACCGCCAGGCCGGAATCGCCAGAACGCTGCTCCAACGATCACTCCTTAGCCGTCTCCCTGACCCTCGAACCCCTCCCAACGCCGGGTGAGGGCACCCGGCCTACAGCAATGGAGATTGCAGGCCAGGTGCCCCCACGCGGCGCGGTCTCCTTGAACTCCCTCCCAACGCCGGGTGAGGGCACCCGGCCTACAGTTCCGTGGGACCTCAGTTCATTGGCCGCCGCAGGCGGCGTATGAACCCGGAAAACGCGAAGTGCCCGGTCCGTGAAGACCAGGCACTTCGTCGACATTGAAGAAGAGGGAACGCGAGGTTCGCTCCTCAGGAATGAATCCTGCGAAAGTCGCAGGTCAGGGGGATCAGGCGGCAGCCTTCGGAGCGGCGGCAGCGGCGTTCAGGCGCAGTTGCAGGCGGGAACGCTTGCGCTGGGCGGTCGACTTATGGACCACGCCATCCTTCGAAGCCTTGGCGTAGGCCGAGGCCACTGACAGCAGCGCGGTCTTCGCCTCGTCCACCTTGCCCGCGGTCAGCGCGGTCACATACTTCCTCTCCAGCGTCTTCAGACGGGACTTGATCGATTGGTTGCGCGCGGCCTTGCGGACGTTTCCGCGGACACGCTTCTCTGCTGACTTCGTATTCGGCATATTGACTGTCTTCCTCGAAAATTGAGTTGCGGAGACTAGCCATGACATTGGCGTTGTCAACGCACCGTTCTGTCTTGGTCCGTTCGAAGTTCGAAGGTTCCCGTTTCAAACCTCCAGCCCCACAGGTGGGTCTTCGATGGAGTGGTCTTGGCAGGCCGCGTGCCCCCACGCGGCGGAACCCCAAACCGAAACACGCCAGGGGAGCGTCGCTCGAAACCCAGCGGGGACTCCCACGTCGGAGGTCAGCCTCGAAAAGCAGGCAGGCCCAAGGACTGCTCAGCTTCGCAGGGTGTCGGAGGAGGGTGACGGAGAAGGAAGAAGATTGGTGCCAGAGGGGAGAATCGAACTCCCGACCAAGGGCTTATGAGTCCCCTGCTCTACCGCTGAGCTACCCTGGCACCGATGCGGCTTTTGCTGCTGTTCCCTGACGCGGTCATCAGGGCCTGACCCGGGTCATCTGCGGAGCGGAACAAATCCCGGCCCCCACACCAAAACCACGGATCCGACGGCAAAAACGCCCTCGCGGAGGGCGAAGGCGGCGAGAGAATCAGCCGCACCCACCCATCGGGCAAGATATTTTCTTGGGCGTTCCCAAGAATCCTCCATCGACGCCACCAGCAGCCGTTGCGCACGACGATTTGCTTCCCATGTCTCTGAGGTTCCGGCGAAGCTGTCGTATGACGTTAGCGACGCCCGAGGTGATCTGCACACATGAGAGTGATCTGGACGGACTGGTTTCCGGACTTCTCCTGCAGCGCCTCGCCAAGCACATGTTCGGAACCGAGATCACTCTCGAGGCGTTCCATTACCAGGGCTGGAAACTGCGCCAGATGTCCGAACGTGTGGCCTGGGTGGCGGACTTCACCTTCGAAAGCCGATTCGACCGTCCGAACTGGCTCGTGCTGGACCATCACGCCGGAGATTTCCGCCCCAAGCAGGCCCGCCTGATCCACGACCTGGGCAAGTCCGCTGCCCTGCTTTGCTACGAACTCTGTGTGCAACACGGCCTCGGCAGTCCGGAACTGGAACGGATCGTCCACCTCACCCACGTGAGCGACCTGTTCCTGGAGGAGGATCCCGACTTCGCCCTCGCCTGTGATTACGCTTCCTTGGTCAAGAACTACGGATTCTGGAACCTCCACACGGTCATCGCTGGCCGACCGGAGGCGCTTCTTGACCACCCTCTGCTGGAGGTCATGCAGGTCCGCCGCCGGGTGGAGGATCCGATTGGCTACAAACTCGCCCTGGCGGACGTCACGGAGATCAGCCCGACCGTCGGACTCGTCCGTCCGCCGGTGGGGAACACCAACCTTGTCGTGCACGAACTGCTGAACCGCCGCGCCACGCCGTATCCGGTGCTGGTCTCCCTGCATCGTCGCGGGGCCGGGGTGTTTGTCGTCAGCTTCCGAAGTCTCAATGGCGAGGCCTTGGTCACCGCTCAACGTTTCGAAGGGGGCGGCGGCCACCCCAACGCCTCCGGAGCCACCCTTCCCCGGTTGAGCGACCATGACGCGGCCGTCCAATTCCTGCGCACCCGCCTTGCCCCACCGGCGCCCGCCTCGCGTCCGGGTGCGACCACGATGGCAGAAGCGTTCACCGGCCTCCAATGGCCGGACATGAACCGCTGATCCACCGCGTGAGGGCACGCAGCCACACCCCACGCTGAAAGCCGGGTGTCCCCATCCGGCGCCATCCACGATCCACCGCGTGAGGGCACGCGGCCACACCCCACGCTGAAGGCCGGGTGCCCCCACCCGGCGCCATCATCGCCCACTCCTCAGGGCGCTGGGTTGCTTCCGCCCGGACCGGGCTTCACGCGGCTCGGCCACAATTTCCAATCGATCATCGGATCCTCGCGCAACGCCACCGGCAGCCGATCCCCGACCTGGACCTTGAAGGCATTCACGAGATCTCCGCCCGCGCAGGCCGCCACCTCAAGCGTCAGATAGAACTGCCCGGCGTCATGCGCGGACCGCAATCCCAGGGGAATCCGGGATGCCTGCATCCGGTGCCATTCCCGGAAGGCCTCCGCAGCAGGAACCCCGACGAACCACGGGCTGCGCAAACCCACTATATTCCTTCCCGCATCCCACTCGATCCATCCGTTGCCGAGGGTGTTGACCGGGCCGCGCCCCATCGATGGCAGGTCGCCGACGACGCACATCGCCACGCCTTCGGGGTGCCGCACGAGCCCGTCCCGAACCCTGCCGAGCCTTGCCTCACGCAAAGCGGTGCAGGCATCACTGACCCCGTTCCAGTCGACCTCTGACGTCTTGCGCCCGTCTTCGAAGGCCACCAATCCCAGGATCGGCAACTCCGCGTAGAAGTCGCCGCGGATCGCGATCACCGTGGGGAACTCCTGCTGCAACGTGCGCAGGATCCCCTCGACCTGAGGTCGCGTGAGCTGGAACAGCGGCAACCACTGGCAAAAGACACCGCCCGGCTTCAGCGAACGTCGGACGGCGGCAAAGTGTTCGCGACTGAACATCCGCCCTTCCCCCGTCCGCCATGGCAGGAACAGATCTCCAACCACCACATCGAACGTCTGCGGCCGGTCGCGCACCATGAGCCGGGCATCCTCGACCAGAACCTCCACCCGCGGATCCGAGATCGCATCGCGATTGAAGCGTCGGAAGTACTCGCGCGAATACTGCGTCACCAACGGACTCAATTCCGCGACCACGACCTTTTCGACGCCGGGATGCAGTACCACGCCTCCGAGCGTGCTTCCGGTGGCGAGTCCGAGCACGCCGACCGACTTGGCCCGCCCATGCAACAGCAGGGGCAGATGCGCCTGACGCTCCTGATTGCTCTGCGCGCGGGATCCACCCAGCGTGTAGCTGTTGTTGAAGGTGATCCACCAGTCGTCGTCCTCGCGTCGCATGACGGCCACGACGCCTTCGCGTCCGGATTTCACCTCCACCGTGATGCCACCCTTGACGGGAGATACCTGCGGCAGCCCACGCATGCCCAGCGCCATCACCGCCACCACGCCCAGAGCCGCGCTCAGACCTGCCCAGGTCGCCCTCCGCAGCCCACCCAGAACGACGACCAATCCCAAAGCAAACGCTCCCCACAGCGCCATGGGCCACCACAACCCCAACCCCGGCAGCAGCACCATCGACATCAACTCCGCTCCGATCCACCCCCCGACGCCATTCACGGCGAGCAACCGGGCGATCACCGCGCCCGCGGAAGGCCCGGTGGCCATTCCCCGCAGCAACGCCGGAAAGACGGCGCCCATTGCCATCACCCCCGGAACCACCAGTGCCAGCGCGAGACCACCCACCGCCGCATAATACGGTCCCGCCGGCAACGTGTACGGCACCGAAACCAACCCGGGACGCAAGGCCGCCAGAAACCGTGGTTCCAGGGCCACCGCGAGTCCGGCCACGGCCAGCATCCATCCCAGCCAGGCGCGGCTTCCCGCAATTCCGGGCCCGAGGAAAGCCGCGAGCAACGACCCACCCACCAACGCCACCAGAACGAAGCCCAGCACCGTCGCTCCGGAGAATTGCGAATTGATCGTGACCTGCGCGAAGTGCTGTTGCAGCGCCACCTCCAACCCCAGCACCCATGCCCCGGAAGCGAACGCCAGCACGTAACCCCGCTTCCCCCACGGCTCGGCGGCCGTTCTTTCCGATGGCGTCGAGGTCGGCGCGGAAACCCCGGGCGCAGGCCCATCCTTGGGCCGCGGTTGGAGCAACGCCAGGATCGCCACAACGCCATTGACCGCACCGGTCGCGAGGCAGGCCGCATCCGACCCGAGCCACGGCAGGCACCAAACCGTCATCGTCACCAATCCGAACACACCACCTGCGGTGTTCGCCATGTACAGCAGCAGCGCCGTCCGACCACCCGCGAAAATCGCGGTCACCACTGCCGGGAAAACCACGCCCATCGCGAACGCCGGGGCCGCAATCACCAGCACGGGCAACACCCATCCCACCACCGTCGTCCCGAGGATCGGACGCAACGCATCCCCGATCGGAACGGCCGCCAGCACCGGCAGCACCAGCATCGCCACCGAACCTTCCGCCAGTGCCACCCGCAGCCACGCCCGCGAGGGCCGCACCGGACGCATCGCTGCCCACGCCGCCCCCAACGCCAACCCGGCGAAGAACACGCCCACCACCCGCGCAAAGGTCCCCGGCCCCGCCCCGAGGACATCCACCATCCGACGGGTCCACAGCAGCTGATGCGACAGGGCCGCGGCCCCGCTCAACAGCAACATCAACCCCGGCATCCAGATCGCGCGGTTCATTCCACGCGCAATCGGAACCAACCTTCGCCGTCGGCCAGCGGCACTCCCGTGAGGCGCTCGACCTTTCCCGTCCCGACCAGCGGCCCCGCCACCGGCGACCAATCACTCGGTGTCGCCGGGAATCGGGACGACCGTTCCAGCCAGTACCGCTTCAACCGCTCCGACGCGTACACCACCGTCAGCGTTCCTTCATCCAGCGATATCCCACCCACCGTCGTGCCCGCCTGCATGTAGACGGGAAAGACCTCCGAAGGCGGATGCAGCGGCCCACCGCCGGAACCATTCCCTCCCGTATCCACCAACCGGAACCCCACCACATACAAACCCGGAACCGTCGCCGAGAAACGTCGGCCGTGGATGTGGCCGTATGGATCCTCCCCGGGTTGCCCCTGATTCTCGCTGAGCCGGAACCGCTGGGTCCCGGCGCGTTCCCCCACCGGGACGCTGAAGGTCAATTCGGTGGCATCCTCCTCGCCGTTGGAGTCCCAGAATCCGAACGAGCCGCCCGCCGGCCCGTCCACCTGCACGACCTCCGCCTCGATCCGGGTACCAAAGGCTGCGTGCCCGAAAGCCGGGCCACCATTGTCGCCCGTGCCCGCCAATGCCGTGAGGGTCAGGGACCCGTGATGATGATATCCGGCGTACGGGCCATTGGTCTCGAACTTCAACGGCAGGAAATAGCCGGAGTTCGTGATGAAATTGAATCCATTCGGAAAATAGAGCGGGTTGCCCGCCAGGGAGTTCACCGCACCTGCGTTCAGGTGCAGATGCTGTCCGACGGCCGTGACCGACATCACCCAACCGGCGATGACCGCCGCCGCCCAGCGCCGTGCCAAACCATGACTGATCTTCATCACACCCCTGTTCCTCCGTATTGAAATGACTTAGAAAGGGGGTGCGGGGCCCGGTGGGCCTGCCGCGAAGAAGGGGCGTCCTGTCGTTCAACATCCGCCCTTTCCCGCGATCCCACCGGAGCTCCCGCACCCTTGAATCTACGCTCAGCGCCGGGCGCGCACCGCACCCCAGAGGGCCAGCGGAACACCCAAGGCGAACAGCGCCACCACACCCGGCTCGGGCACGGCGGAAAACTTCACCGTCAGCACCGGCGACGCCGAGTGGATCGGCCCGCCGCCCGTGCCGTTCACCGACGTGTCAAACGCCTGGAACCCGACCGAATACTCGCCCGGGATCGTCACCGTGAAGTTGCGGCCGTGCAGGTGACCGAACGGATCTGCCCCGGCGGTGCCAGCTCCGATCGAGACATCGCTCAACGGTATCAGCGTCGGTGCGACCGAGCTGTATCCCACCGTGTAGCTGAGCGTCGGCGTCGTGGCCCCTTCGTCCCAGAAGGCGAACTGCCCGCCCACCGGACCCGTCACGGACACGATCCCGTACTCGATGAAGCTGCCGAGTGCGGGAGCGCTCGCAGCAGGCCCACCATTGGCCACCGTGGCCGGCAACGCCGTCAGCGTGATGCTGCCCGAGTAATACCCGACGCGCGCACCCGTGGTGGCGAGGGGCATGGCCCTCACATAGCCGGAGGACTCCGCGAAGATCGCCCCGTTGGCGAAGGTCAACGCGTCACCCTGTGCGGTCCCAACCGCCCCGACGTTCAGATGCCCGTGCTGGGCCATCGCTGTCTGCCCGGCCAGCACAAGCAGGCCCAGCATCAGCATTCGCTTCAGTGTTTGTTTCATTGGTTCCTTGAGTTCAGGGGATGTCCGTCGGGCGCCTGCCATCGGGCCGGATCATTCGCGATCCGTCCCGTTGGAGGGTCACCCGTACCGACGCCCAGCGCATCCCCTCGACGTGCGCGTCGGCAAAAAGGTAGTTCGCAAGCCCGCGATGACGTTCCACCGCCACCTGACCCGCAAACGCGTTCGTCCCGAAGCCTCCGCTCTGGGCGTCCGCAAAATGAAAGTGATCCGCTCCCTCGAAGTCCGGCTGGGTCTCCCCGAGATGCAGCGTCTCCGAAGTTGCCGGAAGTGTGGTCAGCCGGGAAAAATCGACGTCGCGTTCTCCGAACGGCCGCGGCGTCAAAAAGTCGTTGATCGCATAACTCGTCGAACGGATCCGGTTCGTGTCGAGCGGGCACCGATAGACGTTGGTCACGCCATACCGCCCAAGACGCGAGATCCACGAGGCTCCCTGGTGGGCCGACTGCGGCAGTCGATCATCGTTGTCCGAGGCGTACATCGCACACGCGATGCCCACCTGACGGAAGTTCGACAGGCAACGTGTGGACTGCGCCTGTGACTTGGCCTTGGACAACGCCGGCAGGAGCATTCCCGCGAGGATCGCGATGATGGCAATCACCACCAGCAGCTCGATCAGCGTGAAGGCTCCAGAGAACCCAATCCTGGAACGGAGACGGAACATGGACGGACAGGAACCGACAGGGACAGCAATGGACCGACCGCATCCACCCACCCCGACCAGGCCATCAGGAGACACAACTCCAGACGGGAAACCGGGGATGGCTTCGGGAGATCGGGGGTGAAGCCTCGTCCTCCATGGACGGCAAACGCCACACCCATCCGGGGCCAGCATTCCCGTTGCGGGAATGGCGGCGGGTCCGGATCTCCCGGTCAGCAGGATCTGGGCGGCGGCAACGTCGGAAGGACGCTGAGGATGGGTGGAACCATCACGATCGCCATCGGGACACGAACGACCGCCGGAGGTTCAGGAATCGCCACCTGATCTGCGGGTACCCCCGCCTCGATCTTGGTCACCTTGAACTCAACCACGGGCTGCTTCTCCGCCTTCCGTCCAGCCGACACCAGCTTGCAGACCTCGCAGGGATGGTCGCCGTCAAACGTCGTGCGCACCGCTTCCTGCCATCCGGCAGTCTGGGAACGCGAGACAAGCATCGAAGCCCACCCGACCGATTGCAGCGCAAACCAGTGCACGCCCAGAAACAGGGCGAGCAACGTGGCAGCAATGATGCGCGTGAATCGGTTCAACGGAGAGCGATTACGCCTGCTTCATTCCAACGCGTCAACCGCTCTGTCCGCGTCGTCGCGCCTGTTCACCACAATAACCAAGGTTGGCTCAAACCCCGGGGTCCCGTTCAACCCACCACCAGCGGAACCATCGGCGGCATCAATCGTCCGAGGGCCGGCACGAGCATCGCCCCGACGTCCTCCACGACCTTTCGGCACGCCACATCCGCCTCTCCGGAGAAACACGGTCGACCCTCCACCAATCCACCCAGCACCTGGTCCGCGTAGTGCATCAACCCCTGTCTCAAGGGCAACCCGAACACCGCCAGCATTACGCCATAGACCATCGGATGCCATCCGTGGGCCCGACCCTGGGCCACCGCGTCGAGGTACCGCTGCACCACCCGCGCGTCGCGCAGCGGCCGCAACCGGTTCAACTGCCTCTGGCCCGCACGGAAGCTGGCCTCCGCCAGGGGCCGATTCCCCACCCGCTCGCCCCACGCCCGATCGAGTTCCAGCAACTCCTTCACCCGACCGGTGGACGCATGCGACCACGCCTGAAGCACCGCCGGCCATTCCTCGGACACGACCACTTCCCGCACGTAGCGGCCGGCCCACGCCGCCCACTCGGCCGGACTCGCCGGCAAGGTTCCGAGTCCTCCGGACGTTGCCAGGCACCCCGCGCGCAATGGTTCGCCACCCACGCTCCGCGCCAGGGCACGGACATCCCCCAGGAGGACATCGTCCCCGGATTGCTTCAGCACGTCTTCCATTGGCCCGTTCAACGGCATCTGGCGGCAACCATATCGGCGAACCCGGTTCGCTCAAGCCAACCCACGGTCTTTTCCTCAAGCTGAAGGCCGGGTGCCCTCACCCGGCGCATGCATTGAAGACTCTGGACGAGCCGGCAACACCCAGTTGAGTGCTCCAAATCCGACCCAGCATTCGAAGTCATGGCAACAGGCCCGGAGGGCCGGCAGAAGGTAGCCCACGGCGTCAGCCGTGGGTTCGCGTCCAACACGAAAACAAGCCCCGGCAGGGGCGACAGATCCCCCGATGTTTCCGTCCGACTCGCACACCGGACAGGGCTTCTCCGACCTGAACACATTCCTCACGCCCGCTTCGCTCAAGACGCAAAGACGCCAAGACGGCTACGGAATGGCATCCACCCCTCGTCCTTCCTTCCTTGGCGTCGTGGCGTGAGCCAATCCGAACAGATCCCGATACCGAGGCGTGCGAGAAGGGCAGCCGACCGGGTTCCCGCACATTCCTCATCCTGTCGGCCCGCCATGTTGCCACTGGGGACCGGCTGGGAATCGGGATGACCTTCCGATGAAGGTCCTTCGGGATGCCCCCCTATCCCGGAGGGGTTGAAGCAGGGAGCGCCGATCTTCGCACCACCTTCGGGGTGCGAGCTCCTCCACACGCAAGACCCCGGGTAGGCGCGGTCGCGCCAACCCGGGGCTATCGGCTGCAACGCCTCCGGCGTACCGGAGGGCGTGTGGGTCGTGGATTACGCCGGGTGGGGGCACCCGGCCTTCACACGGAGCTGCAAGCACCCAGAAGCCAATTTCCAGAGACCTGTTTGCTACGCCGCAGGCGTTGAAGCGGGTAGCGGGGTCGCGAAGCGCACCCCGGGAAGCAGCGGAAAGGATCACCAACCCCGGAGGAGTTGAAGCCTCCGCAGCCTTGGCCCCCCTGCCCGGGTGCGGATTCCATCAAGAATGGCGATGAGGACATCGCCTCCCCGTTCAAGATCCACGGCCGGGGTGGCGACGTCCTCGTCGCCCCTGCCTCAAGCTGAAGGCCGGGTGCCCTCACCCGGCGGGATTGGGGATGCGCCGCGTGGGGGCACGCGGCCTTCAATGGGTCGAGGCTGAAGGCCGGGTGCCCTCACCCGGCGGGATTGGGGGTGCGCCGCGTGGGGGCACACGGCCTTCAATGGGTCGAG
Source organism: Verrucomicrobiales bacterium (assembly GCA_027489875.1). Lineage (GTDB taxonomy): Bacteria > Verrucomicrobiota > Verrucomicrobiia > Limisphaerales > UBA9464 > UBA6176. The sequence continues at coordinate 437 of JAIXZE010000433.1, read as the reverse complement.
GCTGAAGGCCGGGTGCCCTCACCCGGCGCAGCCATGGAGGACCGCCAGTTCATTGCTGCAAAACACCCCTTCAGTAAGGGGTCGGTTCTTTGCGTGAGCCAATCCGAACCATTCGCAGGGCTCGTGCCCCCCCTCGCCACCACCGCCCAAGCGCGACACAATACCCTCACGAACAGAATCCAGCCCACGCCCCCCGTGGCATCCTCTCGTCTTCGCCTCCACCCCCGGGCCCGCCCTCAGAAACCAGCGTCAAATTTCAATTATATGGGACTGACCCCATTGACCCACCGTCGCGACATAACACAAACGACCCCTTCCGGACTCATTTGGAGTGGGTTTGAACGGACCTGTAAATCAGGCGATGGATCGGTTCGAGGGTTGATATCAAGGAATCGGCATTTGTTGCACCCTTCCATTCCTTGCGTGTGACAAATGAG
>JAIXZE010000217.1 GCA_027489875.1 Verrucomicrobiales bacterium | reverse complement strand
TATCGCAACCGCATGGCGATCGACCGCATCTCGAAATCGCCGGTGCTCACCTTGCCGTCCCGAAGCGTGTAACCCGCGGATCCCGACGTGAACCGCGTCTGCCCTAGCCCCGGCGAGATCGTGTCGAAGATGGGCGAGAACAACCCGAAGATCGGCAGTCCCCACAGGTAGCCGTCCTCCATCGAGATCGTTCCCTGCCCGACGATTGTCTTCGGATCTCGGGTGTTGGCCGAGGTCACCTCGCCCCATCCGGTCACGCGTCCTTCGAGCCGATTGGTCTTCGGCCAGACATCGCCAAGGAACTCCCGCAGCGACACGTTCGTCACCGCCAACTTCATCCGGTAATCCGTGTCCTTCTCAGGGCTCGACCAATCGAAGAACAAATCCCCCCCGAGGCGGCCACCACAGAAACCTCCGCGCAGGCCCTCGATGGCGATCGTGTCATCCTTCACATGGACCTGCGCGAGGACATTGGTCGCGTGCAACCGCCACCATCGGAAATCATCGGCGTCCACCCCGAACCGGATGTCCGTGCCGATGCCACCGCGCACGGCCACCACACCATCCACCGTGGCCCGGGGGGGACGCTCGAAGCGGTAAGGTTCCATGACGGCCGACGTCTTCGGCCCGATGATGCGCGTGACGTTCCCGACCGGCACGTTCGCCACGGCGTTCGAGAACCACAACCGCTGCGCCTCGATGTCGTAGCGTGCGCCGGGCACGTAGGCGTCGCCATCGGACTTCGCACGCACGTCGCGAAAGGTCATCACGCGGTTGGTATAGGTCACATCCCCGTCCGCCCATTCGATCGGTTGGCCGCGGACGGTCGCATTGGTCAGCGTGACGTGGACCTGGGCACCGATCAGTTCCGGCGATTGCCAGCGCCCCCACACCGAACCCTCGACACGCGGCGGGAGCGGCAGGAGCACCCGGTCCATTTCCTTCTGAATCTTCTCCGCCATCAACGGCCGCACGATCATCGGGTCGATCGTCGACACGACATCGAACCGGTAGTCCTTGGTCAGCTCATCATTCTCATACACCAGGCGTGCACGGCCCTCGGGCCGCCGGATGTCGAGCGGGCCCACCTTCCAATACCGGTTGGTATAGGTCATGGGTCCGTGCGCGGTCGACGTGGGCAACCCGCGGAAGCTCAGGTTGGTGCCGGCCAGCATCGCATCGAGCGTCAACGAATTCAGGATGGCCACCCGCGCGGGATGATCGGGAATACCCCACCCCGGCAAGGTCAGCCCCACCTGCCCCGACAGGCGCGGCAACTGGTCCAGTTCCCATCCGTATTGTGCGATGATCTCCCGTGTCTTGGGTCCCATCCATCCGCTCACGGCGTGCGGGTCCGCCGTGGAGAATGCCGTCGCCTCGGCATGCCGCGTGGAAACATCCAGGAAGGCTTCCGCCTCCAATCGACCGTGCCCGAACTCGGCTTCGAACGGCGTGAACTCCAGCAGCGGCGGGGTCCAGAGCACGCCAAAGTTCGCCCCATCCAATTCCATCCGCGGCAACGCCAGCGTATCCACCGAAACGGACGCCCACCCATTCACGTGGACCAGCGGTTCCCAGAAGGCCCACTCCCGCGTCGTCGCCGGCGGATTCGTGCGCGGCGTCAACCCCAACTCCAGACCGAGTCGCGGCGTTGACGTCCATGCCGACGTTGCTCCCGCGATCTGCAGTGAAAGATGGAGCCCCCGCCAATCCGACGTGGAATGCGTGCCGTATCCAACGCCCTTCAGGCTCGTCACCGTCACGGGGTTCGTGCGCGTCAGCACCACCAACCCCTCCATGGACAACGTCACCGTCGAGTCGTACCCCGGTGCGGACGGCATCATCCGCGCCCACGGTGCGTTGGTGGGCGGCAGTCGCCAGGGTGCGGAGGGTCCGCCCGGCATCTCACGCGTCAGGCTGCGGCCGTGGATGTCGACCGCGCGGGCCGAGGCCCATCGACTGGTGGCGTTCCCGGCCTTCACCCCCCAATCCACGAATTCCGGAACGGCATTCGATCCACGCCAGGCGGCACCCAGATCCACACGGAAGCCCTCGAAACCGCCCCATGGCGTTGTGGCCTTCGCAGCGTCCACCGCCAGCTCGGCCCGCACCATTCCGGTATCGGTTTCGTCCGGTTCCACGCGGATCCCCAGCTCGAACCCCTCCAGCAGACCCAAGGAGTTGGACGCCGACGAGGACCTCAACCGGAACTCCGCCGACGAACCCATCGGCGACCGGACATCGCCCACGAAATTCACCTCCACCTCGGGCGGTGTCTCGAAGCGCGTGCCCTCGACCCACCGCACTGCGCGCAGGAGGTGCTGGCGCCATGCTGGTTCGCGACGGGTTTCGTCCGCAGGCTTCGGCCGGGATGCTCGCAATTGCGAGGCGTTCGTCAGCACGCCGTGCGCGTGGAAGGTCCCGCCATGGCACGTCGCCGACAATTCATCGAGTTCCCACAACTCCCCCGAAACAAAGCGGAGCCGGGCCTCGACATTCTCGATGGCAAACGGAAACGGCGGTTCGCCCTCACCCACCGGTAGCGGCAGCGTGACGCGGCCACCGCGCAGGTCCAACGACGTGATCTGGGGTGGTTGAAAGTCGAGAAGTGCCCCCCACCACAACCCAAGCCGCAGTTCCTCCGAATGGAACACCTCGCCCGGACGCTCCGCCTTCCGGCTCAGGTTGACGTTCTCCACCACGAGACCGCGGGTCAGACGCACCCGCATCCGTGTAAACTCCAGATCAATGCCGCGATCGCGCAACTGACCGAGCAGTGGGGCCTTCAGGAACTCCGGGATGCCAATCTGGTTGATATAGACCAGCAACCCGCCCACCAGCAGCAGCACGACGTAGGAACTGCGGCGGCACCAGCGGAACGTCCGCCGTACCGGTCCACCTTTGTCCTTCCGCGGCTTCATCCGGTTCCATCGTTTCAGGGCAGCCCCAGGTAGCGCAGGAGGCCTTCGTACAGTCCGTTCGGCATCTCCAGCCGCAACGACCGCGGATCCTCATCAAACCGCGCCATCACATAACGGTTCGCACCCAGCATCCCTCCAAACCGGAGGCGCATCACCCGCATGACCGCCGGAGCCCCCAACCGGATCTCCACCTCGTGCGCCACCTCACCGAACTTCCCCATACGCGTCAGCCAGGCCTCGTCCGTCACGGTGTACCGCATCGAATCCCAGGTCCCGATCTGGAACAGCATCTCGTCAATGGCGTCCGGAATGAACTCCGCCAAGGGCGTTCCCTCGGTCACCTTCCACACCCCGGCCTCGCGCCCGAAGACGCGCTTGCGCCCCTGATGCGTCACGGTCACCTGGACCACATTCGTCGGGTCCATCCGCCAGGACCGGACCTGTGCTTCGGAATCCAGATTGAACAATACCGTGCGCGGCACCGCATAAACCCCGGGCTCGTCCAGACGCCGGGCAAACAACAGCGTCCCCAGGTTGTCCGCCACCTTCCCCACTTGAAGATGGGCCGCCACGTTGGTCCCGCGCATCACCACGAATTCGCGGCCCGGCCGGTCCAGGCCGTACCGCGTGAGATCCGGCACCACATCGTTGACGAACTGCGCGATCGCCATGTCCGACAGCTGCGAGAGGAGCAACTCCACCGCCGAACGTTCCGCCGGGAACGTCCTCGGCTCGGTCACCATCCAGTTGGTCCCGACCAACGCCAGCCGGAAGGAGTTGCTCCCGCGAACCTCCATCCCCGTCACCCCTTCCAACGGTCCGAACAAACGGGGATCCCGGAAGTCCTCCAGCGGACGTTCGAGCATCGCCAGTTCCTCCGCCAAGACCCGGACCACATTCGTGTGCGAAAGCCGTCGGACGAATCGTTCCCCCGCCGCATTGGTCGCGACGCCGCCGACCTGCAACCGCGCGAGATCATTCGTCCCCACACCGATCGCCACCTCGAATTCCGGCGGCTGCAACCCGTACACCGCCCGGTCGATCACGGCCGCGTCCGTCACGAATTCCTTCACCCGCAATCCCTGCAGGTAGGCCACCAGCGCCTCGATCCGTTCGCCATCCGCACGCGCGGACAACGGTTGCCTCAACCGCCACCGCGTTCCCTCGCGCACCGCCTCGAACGCCGTTCTTCCACGCGTCGTGAGCGTCACGCGGTCGTAGCCGCGCAGTTCCATTCCGAGCAGCGCGCGGTCCCGCCACTCGTTGGGGTGCGACGGCAACCCCTCCAATAGCGCCACATCTGCCGTATAGACCCCCTCCGAACCCACGCGCTGGAAATAAAAGTGCGTCCGCAAGGGCGTGAGACCGCCGATCCGGAAGATGGCCGGCCCCTCGCCGGTCCCCAATGCCAATGTTGCCATCGGGGGTTCCAGGCCGAACGCCTTCAGCGCTTCCGGCTGTGCCGCCACCTGCGCCGCCGTGATGAACGTCGCCGGCACCATCCGCCCCATCTGACCCACCAACCGGTCCACGCTCGCCGCCTGTGCCGGGTATTCCACTGGGACCGTCATCCACCACAGGCTGTTCGTCCGCTCCACCCGCAACACCGAGTTCGACCGGTTCAATTGCACCGAGGTCACCCGCATCGGGTCCACCGGCTCGAACTTCCCTACTCCTGCACCGCCGCGCACCGTGACGCCCGTCTTCGGACTCAAAAGGAAGACGTACACCGCCAGGCCGGCGGCAATCACGAACAGGATCCAGTTGGAACGGGTGTTCATCCAGGGTGTCAGTTCCTCCGCCGCATCCAGACCACAAACCCGACCAGCAACACGCTCCCGGGCAGCACGCCCAGCAACGTCCACCGGATCGTCCCATGCTGTGCCGGCGTCAGGTACAACCGGTATTCACGCACCGGTTTCGGCCCGATCGCCAGCATCTGGGTCCGGTCCAGCAACCACGCGAGGGTCAGTTCCGCAAAATCCACGTTGCCTGGAACGTGCGTCAACGCGTCGTTCCCGAACATCAGGTGATCTCCGACCACCACCAGGCGAGCCGTCCCACTGCCCGCCGCCACCCCGGTCACGCCGCCGCGCTCCGCCGCCGCCGCCATCGGCACCGTGCCGCGCAGGTCAACCCCTGGCAGGAACGCCACCGTGCCATTCCGCAGGTCCGACCGCGTCATCCCCCCCGGCCCGGTCGCCACCAAGGGCGTCGCCTTCGGGGCATCCGCCGGACGCTGGTCCATGGGCAGCGTCCCGACCACCAACGGCTGATAGAAGAAGACCCGCGACTCGTTCCGGATCATCGGGAGGGTGATCGGATGCGATCCGAGGTTGGTCGTGTACACCGTGAACCCGCCGCTCGTCTGGTTGGTATCCGCCGCGTACGCCGAGGCCGCCTTGATACCCCAGTCGAAGATCAACGGCTCCAACCGCAGTTGCAGCGTCGGCAGCGACGAATTCAACGCCAGCAACACCCGCCCACCCCCGTCCAGATAGCGCCGGATCCGTTCCACCTCCTGCGGCAGGAATTCCTGCGCCGGCCCGGGAATCACCAGCAACTGGCAATCCGCCGGCACATCATTCGTGCCATCCAACCGGATGTCCGACACCGTCGCCGACTTCGCCCGCAGCAATTGGGCGAACCGGTAATAACCCGTGAGTCCATCCTCGGACGTCATCCGCACCTCATCATGGCCCGTCACGAAATAGGCGTGTGGCCGGTTCGTGGTCGCCAGTTCCGCCAGCGCCGAGGTGAACATCAACTCCCCCTTGAACGCCGTCCGACGGATCTCCTTCTGCCGCCCTTCCATCATCGCGTTGACGTTCGCGTCATACGCGGACAATTCGGATTCCGCCACCCGGACGGTCTGCCCCCCCGAATCAAAGACCACGAGGTTGGCGTCCTCCAACCCCAGCTTGTAGGTCGTCCTTACCTGGATCGCCGTCACCGGCTCGGCATCCGAATCCACATACCGTGTGTGGATGCGCGGTTGCACTTCCGAGTACTCCCGCAGCAATCCGTCGATGTGCCCGAAAAGGTCGGAATCGCGTGGAAACAGCACCGTCACCTTGACGTCGTTGGTCAGGCTTTCCAGCACCTGCTTCGTCAACGGCGACAGCTGGAACCGCCCCGTCGCCGAGAAATCCTTCCGCCAGCGCAGCCGAGTTGCCGCGAGGTGGTTTACCAACCCGAAGATCACCACCGCCGACACCACGCCCACCAGCACCGAGAGGGCGATCCGGTAGCGACGCGATGGCACAAAACTGGGCGGGTTCTCGTCCATGGCACTCATTTCCACCGACGGCTCTGCACGATCCGGTGCGTCAGGAACAGGAACAGCCCTGTCACCGTCACGTAGTACACCACGTAGCGTCCCACCAGCATCCCACGCGCGAAATCCTCCATGTGCCGCGTCATCGACATGTGCTCCAGCGCCGGCACCGCCCACGTCGGCAGCATCCCCGAGGCTTCAGGCCGGTACCCCAGCATCCACAGCCCGATCCCGAACAGGAACGCCACCATGGCCGCGATGATCTCCGAACGCGTCAACGCCGACGCAAAGCATCCCACCGCCATGAACAACCCGCCCACCAGCGCGATCCCGAGGAAGGTCACCGCCACGATCACCGGCTCGAACAACGCCGCCTCGCCCGTGATCTGACGCAACGAAAACAAGACCCCGATGAACGGGACCCACGTCAGCAGGAAGAACACGAGCGCCCCGGCGAACTTCGCCAGCACCACCTGCCAGTCGCCCACCGGCGTCGTCATCAACGCCTCATAGGTTCCCGTCGCCTTCTCCGCTGCATAGGTCCGCATCGTGATCACCGGCGACGTCAACAACACCACCAGCCAGAAGTACGTCGTCTGGTAGAACAGCTCCGTCACCGGCGCATCGTACGGCATCTGCCGGATCCGCTCGATCAGGTCCACCAACCCAAAGCCCGTGAGCAAAAGCACCGCCGCAATCACCACGTATCCCGTCAGTGAATTGAAGTGTCCGCCCAGTTCCCGACGCACCAGCGCAAAGAAAACGCTCATGTCAGTCTTCCCTCACCTTTCCGCGCGTCAGGTGGATGAAGATATCCTCCAGCGACTGCCGGCTCCGTGTCAGCTCCCGCAACGGCCACCCGTTGTCCCGGACCTCCGCGGCCACCAACGGCCTCAGGTCCACCCCACCCCTCGGGATCAATGACACCCGGCGCCAGTTCCCGTCCAACGGCTGCACCTCCACATGCTCCACCTCCGGCAGGTCCCGGAATGCCTCCAGCAACGCCACCTCCGGCGCTTCCACCTCCGCCACCACCTGGCCGTCCAGGCTCATCCGCCGCCCCAGATCCTCCGTCCGGTCCGCCGCCAGGATCCGCCCACGATGCAGGATCAACACCCGCGAACAGGTCATCTCCACCTCGTTCAGGATGTGCGTCGACAACACCACCGTGTGCTTCTTACCAAGTTCCTTCACCAACGCGCGCACCGACCGGATCTGGTGCGGATCCAACCCGATCGTCGGCTCATCCAGGATGATCAGGTCCGGCTCATGCACCAATGCATCCGACAGCCCGACCCGTTGCCGGTACCCCTTTGAAAGCTGGCCGATGATCCGTCCCGCGACGTCCGTCAGGCCGCATTGCTGGAGGACCGCATCCACCCGTTCCCGGCTCCGCCGCCAGCCCAATCCCTTCAGCCGCGCCCGGAACTTCAGGTACTCCCGCACCCGCATGTCCAGATGCAGCGGGTTGTTTTCAGGCATGTACCCGATCCGCCGCCGGACCTCGTCCGGCTCCCGGAAGACATCGAAACCGGCCACCCGCGCCGTGCCACTGGTGGCTGGCAGGAAGCTCGAAAGGATCCGCAACGTCGTCGACTTCCCCGCGCCGTTCGGTCCCAGGAACCCCACCACCTCCCCGCGACCGATCTGGAACGAGATCCCGTCCACCGCCGTACGGCCGGGATATCGCTTCGTGAGGTTCTCGACCTCGATCATGGGGGCTGCGGACTCCATCTGTGTGGGGACGACCCTAGCGGGGGGAAACCATTTGTCCCAACCCGGATTTCAGCTTCAACGCAGGTTCATCCGGACCACCCCGTCCTGGCGCCGCAGGAACGGCCCCATCCGACGGAAGACGCTGACTCCCAGATCCACGGAATCCCCTGCCGCCTTGCTGTTCAACAACTTGGAAAACGGCACCAAATCCCCAACCGGTTGCCCATCCACCGCTCCGATGAACATTCCCGGCGACAATTTCCGCGCCGCAGGCCCATCGCCCTCCACGCTGACCACCACCAATCCCGATTCGGTCGACTCAACACCCACGCCCAATCGCCGGCGGACCAGGTCCGCATTGAAGAAATTCCCCTCGTCCACCAGGCGCAAAACCAGCGGCACGGTCTTGCCGCCGCGCAGCACGCCGAGCCGGACATCCTTCTTTGACCCCGCCGAAACCAGCGCCCGGTTGAACTCGATCAGGCTGCCAGCCGGACTTCCATTGATCTCGCGCACCACGTCCCCCGCCTTCAGGCCCGCCTTCTCCGCCGGGCTTCCCGCCTGTACCGACTTCACGGCCAATGGCCGCACCCCCGGGGCCAGCCGCGCGCCAAACCAAAACCCTTCGATGCTCTCCCCCGACAACGTCTCCGCCAACGCCTCGTTCACCCGCTTGATGGGCACCGCGAATCCGATCCCCTGCGCGCCGGTCCGGGGTTGAAGGATGGCCACATTCAACCCGATCAGCTCCCCACGGAGGTTGATCAGTGGCCCACCCGAGTTTCCCGGGTTGATCGCCGCATCCGTCTGCAACCAGTCCGCAATCTGCAACGACGCCCCCTCCGGCACCGATTCCGGGGCCCGACGCGACTTCGAACTGAGGATTCCCCGGCTCACCGAGCCGCCCAGTCCGAAGGGATTGCCCAGCGCAATGACCGTCTCCCCGAGCAACAGGTCATCTTCGCGCGCCAGCTTCACCGCCTTGAACCGCCGCCCCGCCGGGGCCCGGATCTTCAGCAACGCCACATCCTTGCTCTCCGACAACGCCACCCGGTCCGCCGGCAACGATTCCTGGGTGTCCGCAAACTGGATCTGGATGTCGTCCACCTCCTGCACCACGTGCACGTTCGTCAGCACGTATCCCTCCGGATCAATCACCACCCCGGAACCACGGCTGAAATCCTCCGTCTCCCGCCGCCGGCGATACCCGTAATACTCCTCGATCCATTGCTGGACCGCATCCCCTCCGCGATGCACCCGCGACCGCGTCGCGATGTTCACCACCGCGGGCATCACCATCTCCACCGC
>JAIXZE010000297.1 GCA_027489875.1 Verrucomicrobiales bacterium | reverse complement strand
GTTCGGGAACCCCTTGTTGTCGGAGTCGAAGGTCTTGTCGTTGAAGAAGTCCTTGCCCGCGACCTGATAGCCCTTGTTCGGCCAGCCGCCCATCATGTAGAGCGGCGCGTTCGTCTGCTCGCGGTTCGCGCTGGTGTGGGCGTGGACCTTGAGGTCCTCGAAGAACGGAACGTCGAGCTTTGCCGCGAAGTTCATGAACCCGGCCCCACGCGGGTTCTGCGCCCGGAAATCCCAGTTGCTCAGGTACGCGTCCGACACCGGCGTCACGTTGTACTTCTCGGCCTTGGGCCCCTTCAGCTTGAACTGGCTCGGCATCTTGAGCCGGGAATCGAAGGGCGGATCCAGCGGACCGTTCGGCGCCTGGCAATCGGCCAGCGTCACCAGGTTGCCGGAAGGATGATACCCCAGCACGCCATGCAGGGTGCCTTCCACGTGCACCGCAAAGGCATCCACACCCAACGTCAGCACACCCTTGCCCGGGTCGCACGCATCCGAGGCCTTGCGGTCGAACTTGATCGCGCGGGTGTAGAAGTCCGCCGACCAATACTCCATGACCTTCGCAACGTCCGCCTCGGCCGCCGGAACCTTCGCCTCCTCGAGCGCACCGAGGCATCCGAACTTCAGCTCCTCGAAGTTCTGCTTGAAGTTCGAAGGGCCGGGAACCGTGACATAACCCTGGGTCCGCGAATCGACGTTGTCCGTGTCGAGGTAGGCCAGGCCGAAGTTGTCGAAGTTGACCGGGTATCCGTACAGCACGAAGGAATCCGGGAACTGTCCGAACACCGCCTCGTGGATGCCGCTCACCCCCCCCAACCGCACGTAGTACTTGCTGCGTCCGGTGAGCGCGTAGTTCCCCGTCGGCTTGCCCGCCAGCACGCTCGCAGCGGTCTTGCCGCCATCCCCCACCACGCGGAAATTCATCCCCGCGTAATCCGCCCAACCCGTCGCGTACCCGGCATTCTTCGGCCGTTCCGTCCGGGTCAGCACCGTGTTGGAGACTGTAAACCCGCTGAAGAGGATCGTGCCCGGCTTGAGGAAGATCGAGGTGTTCGTCGCTGTCTCCCCGCGCAGGAAGAATCCTGACATCAGGTAAGTGCCCTGACTGAAGGCCGCCGTCTGATGCGCGTATTTCTGGATCGAAGGCTCCGCGATCCATCCCCACGAAATCGGCTTCGGCGCGTTGAGATCCCCGAACCCGTGCAACCCGCCGTCCGGCGTGAACCGCAGTTCATTGTCCACCGGCTTGAGGATCATCCCGTCCGTACCCGCGGTGGTGCCGCAGTCGATGTCCTGGCAATCCCGCGCATAGCTCCCCAGCGCCTGCGCTCCCGCAAGAAAGCTCTTCGTCGGATTGACGTTATCCCGTTCGACCGACTGTTCGCCCCCGACCGTCCACGCCGCCGCGGACCCCAGCGGGAAGTGCGGCGCAAAGGCCCCGGGCTTGAACCCGAACTGCACAGTCAACATCGCCGCGCCCTTGTCGTTGGCTTCAACAACGATCTTCGAGCCCAAAACCTTGTCGACCGACTCGTAGTAGCGCTCGTTCGAGGCCTTGGCCTTGCCCGTCGTCGCGGTCGAGGTCGCGAGGCGCTCGTACTCCTTCTTCCGGACGTATTGCGCTTCGCCGCTCGCATCCCACTCGAACTTGCCCTGGTTCATCAGCCACTTGATGCCCGTGACCTTCATCCAGACCGGCTTCGTTTCCTCCACCACCCACACGTCCGACCCAAACGGCGACAGCTGCGGATCCGCCAGCGGGATCAGGTCCTGGCCCAGGGAAATCGCCGTGAACAGCGACGCCCCGAGCGTCAGTTTGCCGTCGGGATTGAAGGCGTAGCTGAATCCGGCGGGGTGATACACCGCGAGGTTCGCCTTCGCCCCCGTCACATCCAAGGTCACCGGGCCTCGAACCATCCGGACGTTCTCGATTTTTTCCTCGTCCGGCGATGGCCCCGTCAGCACCACAGACCCCGCCGCCAACCGAGCCGTACCATCCGGCGAAACCCGGACGCTCAACAGGGTCCCATCGCCATAGGTGTGGCTCGGCATCCCCACGACGAAACCGCTCTGGCCATCCACCCCCAACGACGTCGGCATCGTTCCACCGGAGATCACGCCCTGGATCGGATTGTTGCCCAACGAGGTGTAACGGGTCTCGATGGCCCCGAAGAGCAACCGCCCGTTGAGGTGCAGCAATCGTTGCGGAGCCAACGTCACCGCATTGCCCGCCACAGGCAGGAAGGACACGGCCGTCCGGTAGTGGCCGATCGTCACCTTCAGCCGATAGGTCTTGTTGATCGGATCCAACTGCGTCGTCGGGGACAACACCAAGGCCTGACTGAGATTGGCAACGGTCGGCTGGAGGGGATCGTCGTTGGTGTGCGTGGCCACCGTCTTCGACGCAACGATCAGGCTGTCGGCCAACGGGATCAGCGCGTCCGTCGCCGCGTCCCGCAACTCCATCTGGAACGAGAAATTGATGTCGTTGTTGACGCCCGAAAGGTTGTACCGGTCATAACGGTACGCCTTGAAGTTCACCTGCGCCTGCAGGTTGCTCTTCGACCCACCGCCCGTGAGAAGATAGGTCCGAGTCCAACTGCCGCTCTCCGCGATCGGGATGACGTTCACGTCCGCATCCACCGGATCCGTCGACGGGAAATGCAGGTAACGCGCCGCCGACGTCTCCAGTTCGTCCCCGGTGAAGACGGGACGGTTCAGCGTTCCGGACTCCCTCCGCAACAAACGCAGTTCCACCCGATACTGCGTGTATGGATTGAGCGTCGACGCCGGCTTCAGCTTCATCGTCCGGGTGACATTCGGCTGGATGATGATGGGCCCCGTCCGGTCCACCTCGATCGTCTCGCTCACCACCGTGTTCGTAGCCCCGCCCACAAGCAGCGGATGCGCCACACCGTCCGCATCCAGAAGCCGGTATTGGTAGGTGTAGTCGAAGATGTAGATCCGGTCGGCCGTCGACCGCTGGTAGTTCACGATCGACCGCACGTCGATGGTGTCCCGGTTGTATCCGGGCAACCCGTTCAACGCATCGGAAGCGATGACGTAGCCGGTGTAATTCGTGACGGTCAGGCTCGTGATCGATTCGGTGATCTCGCCCCGAAGACGGGTCACCGTAGCAATCAGAACGAGAATCGAGGCCGCCATCAGGCGGACCAGCAGGGTCAGGCGGGTGTGCATGGCCAAGTCCGGATCAGCTTTTGCCGTCGTCTGCCAAACCCAGCCTCCGGAGGTGAAGGCGGACAGGGTTCGCAGACGGGCTCGGCGCACCGGTAACAGTTGAACGTCTTCCTTAAACCTCTTTTGCCCTGGGGAGACAAGCCTGCCCACCGACAGCCCCGTACACCTTTGGAGGTAGGACCTCCGGGGGAAGCAAGGAGCAGGTCATCCTGCCGGAGCGATGGTTCAGGGATGGTTCAGGGTCGGGACGTCGGCGGAGCCCCCCTCGATCCTCCCCCCGCTCCTCCCCCCGATTTGCATCCGCGCGTCGCATATGCGACGTCCGATTGCAAACGGCAGCCACCACAAGCCGTCGCATGCCCCCGTTTGCCGGCATGGGCCTTGCTTAGCGGGTGTCTGAATCCACGCTCCGCCGTTCCCATGAAACTCCACCTCACTCATCCAACCGGTCGCCGTCGCGGCTTCACCTGGCTGGAGCTGATGCTGGTGGTCATCGTGGTGATCATCCTGGCCGGACTCGTCCTTCCCATGCTCGCCCCCCGCCGCAGGTCGGACGGACGACGGATCCAGTGCGTGAAAAATCTGAAAATGCTTGGCCTGGGCCTGCGGATGTTCGCCTTTGACAACGTTGGACAGTTCCCGTGGGCCGTCCCGGTACGCGAGGGGGGATCCATGGAAGACCTGGCCGATGAGCAACGGATCTGGCGTCACGTCGCGGTCCTGTCCAACGAACTCAGCACGCCGAAGGTCCTCCTCTGCCCCAAGGACCCGCGTTTCGACAAACTCGCTGGCAAAACCCTGGTCTTCGGCCTGCCGCAGACCAACAACGCCCTCCAGTTTGGGCACAACGAGCACCTGTCCTATTTCCTCGCCACAGGGGCCAACGAGGAGGAACCGGAGTTGCTCATGGGCGGCGATCGCAACCTGACCCGGAACGGAACGCCTGTGCAGGGCAAGATCACGCCCACGGCCGCGGACCACTTCCAGTTCACCAAGCCCGGTCATCACGACGGCTTTGGCAACGTGATGATGAGCGATGGCTCGGTGCACCAAACCGTGGCCACATACAATCGAATCTCCTCCACCAACGGCTTCTCCACCCGCGGAACCAATCCGGTTTCCCCGTTGTTGATTCCGTGAAATCTCCGGGGATCTCCCCCTGTAGGCCACGCGCCCTCACGCGGCGGTCCTTCAACCCTCGCCGGGTGAGGTCACCCGCATGGGTCTGGCATCTGGCATCTGGCAACTGGGGTCTGGGCTCTGGGATCCAACCTCCTTGATCCCGGTTCGGCCAGGCAGGAGGAGGGAGAGGCGGCGAAGAGGGCGCATCTTGACACTGCCCCCGTTCGAGACTGGGAACGGGGCGGCGATGTCCTCATCGCCTTGGAAATGGCTTTCGAACGGCGACGAGGACGTCGCCACCCCGTTCCATGCGGGAGCAGTGTCAAGATGCGCCCCGGCGAAGATCCCATGGTCTCCTCACGGATCAGCGGGGCTCGGGTCTTGCAGTGGCTTGGCGGAGCGTGCGCCACGCGAGTTGGCGTTGGGCAAGGAAGAGGACGACGATCGCAACAAGACTGACGAGCAACCAGGCGGAGTGGGCCATGGCCCAGAAGAAGGGAATGTCGATGATCGACTCCCGATCCAACCTGCCCCGGAACCATTCGATGGGATAGGTGATCAGGACCCAGAGGCCCGGGACACCCGTCGGGAAAAGAAGCAACTGAGCGGCGAAGAAGATCAGGTTGGCGCGGGGACGGGTGAGGTCAACGGTCGCAATGCGATGGATTGCCACGGCATGGGCGAGCAAGTAGAGCCAGAAATAGGCGGACTGCAGTCCGTGCGCGCCTGGGAGAAAATCCTTGGGTTCGATCGCCCGGAGGATGATCTCGAGATGCTCGGGGTAGAGCCGGTCATTGAAACCCATCGGATGTCCCAGGCTGTCCGTCCGGTCGTAAGGCACGTGTCCGATGCCGGTTTCGATACCCCACAGAAAGAGACCAAAGCACAGGCTGCCCACGATCAGCAGGAGGAGGGGGATGCGAAGGGATCGAGGCATGCGGTGATGGAACGTGGGCGGCGTGAATGGGATCTCTCCCCCCTGAAGGCCGGGTGCCCTCACCCGGCGATCTCCAGCTCCCGCCGCGTGGGGGCACGCGGCCTTCAGCCACTCCCCCCCTTACTTCCGTCTCCAGCAGGCGACGAACATGCCGTTGCCGCCGGTGTCCTGGGGCCAGAACATGCGCTGGGTGGCCGGTGCGGCGGCGGGATCGAACGGGTTGGGGATCTCGCACGGCTCGAATTCCGGATGCGCCTTCTGGAAGGCCTCGACCACACCGGAGGTCTCCGGTCGGGTGAGCGTGCACACGGCGTAGACCAACCGCCCCCCCACCTTCACCCCACGGCACGCGCTTTCGAGCAGGCGCTTCTGGACCTCGGCCAACTCCATCACGTCCTGGATCGTCGCCGTCCAGCGTGCGTGCGGATTGCGTCCCCACGTTCCGATACCACTGCAGGGCGCATCGAGCAGGACACCGTCGAATCCGCGCTCGGCCGGGATCGGCCGGGTTTCGTCCCAGGCAGTCCAGCGGATGCCCTTGGACTTCGCGCGGGAACTGCGTTGCTGCAATCGATCCAACCGCCACTTCGCACGGTCGGTGGCCAGGACCTCGCCCTTGCCGGCGAGGAGGTCGGACAAGTGGAGGGTCTTGCCGCCTTCGCCAGCGCAGACATCCCACCACTTCTCGGGCTTCCCGCTGGAGCCGGGCGCGCAGCAATGGGCGACGGCCTGTGATGCCACGTCCTGAATCTCGAATTCGCCGCGATGGAAGGCACCGGTCCGGAAGAGATCGCGTGTCCCGCCGAACAGGATGGAATCGGGGACCACACCGGGCTTCGCATCGGATTGCGCCCCGAGGGTGAGGCACACGCGGGGAGCGGTTCCCGGGCGGGCGCGCAGCCACAGGCGGGGTTCCCGTTGCAGGGCGCGCAGCCATTCAATGGGGACGTCCATCACCTCGGAAATCCAGGCGGGGACGGCACCGGCACGCAACGCCTCATCCTTGGCGGCCGCCGGATTACGCGAATAGGTGTCGGCAAATCCCATGGCCTGATCGAGGCGCTTTTCGAGGGAGCGTCCCTGATCCAGCCAGCCCAACCAGCGGAAGTAGGAGAACACCGCCCGGCTGATCCAACGCGCGTCCTCGGGCTTCAGGAGGTCGATGTTCCGCAGCGTGGAGCGCAGCTCACGGTCGGCGGGACAATCCACGCCGGACCGGGCAACGATCCGGGCCGCCCACGAAGCGGGCGTGCGTTTGGCCTCGCGGCGTTCGCGGGCCAAGGCGACGACTGCGGGATCTGCGGGGACGGGCTTGCGGCCGGGGCCCGCGGGACGGGCGGGACGATTCTCACCACCGGGGGCACCAGCCGCGGCTGTGGGGCGGGGACCGGAGCGGAACGGCGGACGTCCGGGAGCGGGTCGCGCCGGGGTGTACAATCCCTGTGGCGGAGCTTCGGAAGCTTCGGGTCCGGGCGCAGCCGGGGCGGCCGCGGGCGGAGCAGGACGGGACGAACGACGTCCCGGTCGACCGGGACGATCACTTTCGGGTGCGGAACGGGCGGGACGGCGGCGATCCTGGATGGCTGCCCAGAAGGGCTGGTGACCAGCCGGCTTGGAAGAACTCATGGTTTGTTGGGAGTGGAAATCAGTTTGAGCCGCTGGGCATGCACGAGCGCGACCGCGCCCATGTAATTGTCCGGATCGGCGAGTTTGGCGGCTTCGCGGATGTGGTCATCACGATCCTTGAGGACGCCGGTGGCTTCGAAATAGAGCCCGAGATACAGGTGGGCGTAGAACTGCTGGTCGCGACGGGTGCGGTCGTCGTCGGCCTTGGCGGCGGCATTGAGGACATCCAGCGCCGTGGCCTTGCCAGCGAACAGCTGCTGGATTTCCTTCATCGGCACCCGGCCATCGCGGTTGACGGTGATCAGGAGGGTGCGGGCGTTGGTGACGCCGGATTCACGCGCGGTGCAGAGGAAGTGCCAGGCGGCATTCTCGACGTCTTCCGGGTTCACCGATTGGTGCACTTCGAACTGCTTCCGGCCGTCCTTGAATCGACCGGCGTAATACAGCGCGATCCCACGCTGCCAGTTCTGCGGCAGGAGCCGGGGGGCCATCTCCACGGCCTTGTCGAAGTCCGCCACGGAATCCTCGATGCGGCCCAACCGGAACCTCAGTTGCGCCCGTTCCTGGCGGAGCCAGGCGGAATCCGGCTCGGCTGCGATCGCCGCGGAAAGATCGGTTTCGGCCTCGGCGCGCTTTCCGGTCATGACGCGCATCTGGGCGCGTAGACCCAGCAACCGGGCGTTGCCTGGTTCCTTCTGGATCGCCGCGTTGGCGGCCTCCATCGCCGCATCCGCTTTTCCGGATCGCCACAGTTCCACCACCGCATCGAGCGAATTTGTCGGGGCGGCAAGGACGCCAGCAGCCGACAGCGCCGCGGCGAGGGCCGCCAACAGCCATCGTTTCATGCCCGTGACTCTAGCGCGCCTTCGGGCCAAACGTCCAAGGGTTCCCATCCGAGCAACTGCTTCGCTGGTTCCGGATCGAACACCCATTGCCGGACAGGCCGACTGGTCGCGAACACGACATGGAACCCGGGAGCCACCGGTGCGGTCACCGCCGCCCGGAAGAATCGCCCGGCATCGCCGGGACTCAGAAAGGTATCCTGTGCAATGGCCTCGGACTCGATCTGGCCCACCTGACCGGCGTCCCGCGGGCACCATCCAAGGCGCACGGCGATGACCTCGAATCCGAAGTCCCGAGCGTACGCATATCCCGCCGATTCGAGAAAAACCTTCGTGGCGGCGTACCACCGGTGCGGGGAGATCGGGTCCGAGGTCCGCACGGGCCAAGGTCCGGTGCGCGATTGACCGAGGTTCACCTGGATGCTGCTCGCCAGCACCCATCGACGGATGCCGGCTTCGCGGGCGGCTTCCAGGACGCGCTCCAGTCCCACGACATTGTTGGGCACGAGGCTGGTGTCGAAATCGGCATCGTCCGGAGTGGCCGCAAGGTGGATCAACGCACTGGCCCCCTGAGCTGACCGCCGGAGGGCGTCGCGATCCAGAAGGGTACCCACGGGAACATCCTCAAAGCCGGGCGTGGGCCGAAGATCGTAGGGAACCACGCCCAACCCGGCGCGCTGGAAATCGGCCACCACGGCACGCCCCAACCGGCCTGCCGAACCGGTGATCCAAACGGGCGCGCGACTCGCCAGCACTGCGTTGGTGCTCACGTGGCCACCCCAGGCGCGGTCAACGCCTGCCCATTCTCCGTCGGTCCCAGCCGCAACAGCCACGGTGCGACCCGCCGCGCCCAGCGGGACGGAGCTTCGAACGAACCCGCGTTGTCCGCCCAGCAACTGCGCAGCATGTCCGTGTCGATGATCCCCGGGTTCAACGCGGCAATGCACATCCCCGGCGGCACCTCCTGCGACAACGCCTGCGTCAGGCCTTCCACCCCCCATTTGCTGGCGCAATAGGGAGCCACGCCCGCATCGGTCGTCCGTCCCCACCCCGAGCTGAAATTCACCATCACACCATTTCCCCGGCGGATCATCGATGGGAGGAAGTGACGGGTGACATTCGCGATGCCTTCCAGATTCGTCGCCATCACGCGGCGGAAGTCGTCCGCCGAAACCGACCACAGGGGGCCGACCGGATTCATCAGGCCGGCATTGTTCAGGATGAGGTCGGGTGGATCGAACTCCGCGAGGATATGGCGCGCCCAGGACTGGACCTGAGGATCCTCGGCGACGTCGACGATGTCGAAGTAGTGGGGAGCAGGAAACTCCGCCTGCAACGACTCGATGCCCGATCGCGTCCGGGAGCACCCGATGACCCGGTGGCCCAGGAGCGCGAACTCCTCCAGGAGGGCGCGCCCCAGGCCACGGGTCACTCCGGTCAATACGATCGTCTTCACGGGACGGATGGGCGGCAACGGATCGCTCCGCCCCCGCCCCGCGCGGTCAGGCCTTCGCGACCAATTGACGCAGGACGAACGGCAGGATGCCGCCGTGCTGGTAGTACTCGATCTCGATCGGGGTATCGATGCGGCAACGCAGGGACACATTCTCCACGGTGCCGTCCTTGCGGGTCACGCGGAGGACGAGGTCCTGCTGCGGCTTGAGGGAGGCATCGAGACCAACGACATCGTACACCTCGCTGCCGTCCAGCTTGAGGGTCTGTGCGGTGGTGCCGTCCTTGAACTGGAGCGGAAGCACGCCCATGCCCACGAGGTTCGAGCGATGGATGCGCTCGAAGCTCTGCGCGACGACCACCTTCACGCCCAGGAGGTTCGTGCCCTTCGCGGCCCAGTCACGGCTCGAACCCGTGCCGTACTCCTGTCCCGCGATCACGATCAGCGGCGTCCCGCGCTTCTGGTATTCCACGGACGCGTCGTAGATCGAGAGCTTGGTGCCTTCCGGATGCAGCAGGGTGTTGCCGCCTTCCTCGCCACCGAGCATGAGGTTCTTGATCCGGACATTCGCGAACGTGCCGCGCGTCATGATCCGGTCGTTGCCACGACGGCTGCCGTAGCTGTTGAAGTCCTCCAGCGTGACCCCGTTCTCGAGCAGGTACCGGCCGGCCGGAGACGACTTCTTGATCGAGCCTGCGGGCGAGATGTGGTCGGTCGTGACGGAATCGCCGAAGATGCCCAGCGCCCGTGCGCCGGTGATGGATCCGATGGAACCGGCCGCGAGGTTGAACTGGGTGAAGAACGGCGGCTCCTGGATGTAGGTCGAAGCCGTGTCCCAACCGTAGACCAAACCCGTGGAGGCCGGGATCTCGTTCCACTTCGGGTTCTGCGCGGCGAAGTCGGTGTACAACCGTTGGAAGACCTCGGGCTTCAATGCCGACTGCATCGCGTCGCGGACCTCAGCCAGCGTGGGCCAGATGTCCGCCAGGTACACCGCGACGCCATCCGCCCCGGTCCCGATCGGTTCGCAGGTCATGTCGATGTCGACCCGGCCGGCCAGCGCGAAAGCCACCACCAGCGGCGGCGACATCAGGAAGTTGGCCTTGATGGACTGATGGACACGCGCCTCGAAATTGCGGTTACCCGACAGCACGGAAGCCGCGACGAGATCATTCTTCACGACCGCGTCCTCGACAGGGGCCGCGAGCGGTCCGGAGTTGCCGATGCAGGTCGTGCACCCGTAACCGACCACCTGGAATCCGAGCTGGTCGAGGTAGGGTTGCAATCCGGTCTTCGAGAGATAGTCGCTGACCACGCGCGATCCCGGGGCGAGCGAGGACTTCACCACCGGGTTGGGCTTGAGGCCCTTCTCCACCGCCTTCTTCGCCAGCAATCCGGCGGCGAGCATGACGCTGGGGTTCGAGGTGTTGGTGCAACTGGTGATGGCCGCGATCAGCACGGAACCATGGGCCAAGGTCGCGGAGGCGCTGCCGGCGGGGACTTCCGCACGCTTCCCGAGGAACTCGCCGCGCTTCTTGCCGAATCCGTTGTCGGTCACTCCGCGGCTGAAGGCCTGGAAGAACTCCCGCTTCATGTTGCCCAGCTCGATCCGATCCTGCGGACGCTTCGGTCCGGCGACGGACGGCTGCACCGTCGAAAGGTCCAGCTTGAGGACCTGGGAGTAGTCGATTTCGCCCTCCGCAGGAATGCCCCACAGGCCCTGGGCCTTGTAGAAGTTCTCGTAGGTCTTGCAGTGTTCCTCGCTGCGGCCGGTGGCCCGGAGGTAGTTCACCGTCTCGGCGTCCACCGGGAAGAAGCCCATCGTGGCACCGTATTCGGGAGCCATGTTGGCGATCGTGGCTCGGTCCACCACGGGCAATGCCGCGGCACCGGGCCCGAAGTATTCCACGAACTTGCCGACGACCTTCGCCTTGCGGAGCATCTGGGTCAGGGTCAGCGCCAGATCGGTTGCCGTGACCCCCTCGCGCAGCGCGCCGGTGAGGTGCACGCCGACGACATCCGGCGTCAGGAAGTAAACCGGCTGGCCGAGCATGCCGGCTTCCGCCTCGATGCCACCCACGCCCCAGCCCACGATGCCCAGGCCGTTGATCATGGTGGTGTGGGAATCCGTTCCGACCAGGGTATCCGGGTAGTAGACCCCGCCCTGTTCGAGGACGCCCTTGGCGAGGTACTCCAGGTTGACCTGATGCACGATGCCGATGCCGGGCGGGACGACCTTGAAGGTGTCGAACGCCTGCATGCCCCACTTCAGGAACTGGTAGCGCTCACGGTTCCGGCTGAACTCCAGTTCCAGGTTGCGGCCCAGCGAATCCGCACTGCCGGCGAAATCCACCTGCACCGAATGGTCCACCACCAGGTCGACCGGCACCAGGGGCTCGATGATCTTCGGATTCTTGCCCAAACGCGCCACCGCCGACCGCATCGCCGCCAGATCCACCAGCAGCGGCACACCCGTGAAGTCCTGCAGGACAATCCGCGCCACCACGAAGGGAATCTCGGCCGTCCGGCTTTCCACCGGCTTCCAGGCGGCCAGTTCCCGAACGTTGGCTTCCTGCACCTTCAAGCCGTCGCAATTGCGGAGGACGGACTCCAGGACCAACCGGATCGAGACCGGCAGCCGGCTCACCGGCGCTCCCAGTGCCTGACCGAGTGCGGGCAATGAATAAAACCGGCCAGTCTTCCCGTTGCCGAGGTCGAAGTCCTGCAGGGTCCCCAAAAGGTTGTGCGGCGTGCTCATGCGCGTCTTTGCGTGTGCGGATGCTGAATACAGATTGCCCGGATTTTCCGGGAAGTTGCGGACGCCGAATCTGCGATCCTCAGCCAAGAGCGTCAAGCTACCCGAATCCCCATGTGCCAGAATCGGGTACTTCCGGCCACCCTACCCCGCGGGAGTGGTTTCGGAGCAGCGGTGTCCTCATCGCCATTGGAAAGGCTGTGCGACAGCGCCGAGGAAGTCGCCAGCCCGTTCCGGCGGGCCGGTGACAAAAGGAAAGGCGCCGGTCATCCACAGGACCGCCGGGGTGGGACTGTCGGCGAGACCTGCAACCAGATGACCGGCGCCAAAAATTCCTGAAGCCGTCCTTCAACCTGCTTCGGGAGGACAGCCCCCCTTGCGTATCCACTCGGCCACCTCCCCCGGCTCCAGCGGCTTCTGCCAGAACCGGTCGGCTCCAAACCGTTTCGCCCGTGCCACCAAGCCGGACTGGACACTCATCACCCCGAGGCGGGCCTGCGACCGATCCCGAAGGACGGTGACCGCCTCCCATGCCGTTGTGGCCTCGGATTGGACATCGACCAGAAGGCAATCGAAGGCTCCGGAATCCAACGAGGATTCCACCTCCCCAACCCCCGCCGCGGACACGACCCGGAAACCCTCCATCTCGAAGGCCTCGCGGAGTGCATCCCGCACAACACGGTCCGACTCGACGATGAGCAACCGTAACGGTGGACGCTCTCGCTCAAGGCCGCCGAGACCCCGCTCTGTGGGCAACGCTGGCATCCTTGTCTCCAACCAAAAAGTGGACCGCAGCAGCCATCCCCCGCCAGGGGGGCTAACCCTCATGACGAACCAACCATTCGTCGTTAT
Organism: Verrucomicrobiales bacterium; assembly: GCA_027489875.1. Classification (GTDB taxonomy): domain Bacteria; phylum Verrucomicrobiota; class Verrucomicrobiia; order Limisphaerales; family UBA9464; genus UBA6176. The sequence goes on along the minus strand of JAIXZE010000297.1, from coordinate 15,084 downwards.
CCCCAATCCACGACGCGACAGGCGCCTTGGACACCGAAGAGGAACGGACCGCTGCGTACCGGGGCGCAAGCGCCTCGGTGTCCCTCCATGATGCCAGCGGCGTGCCAACACGAGGGAACGAGGAAACACCCCATTTTCCGGGACTTTTCCGATCCAAAGCACCGCGCCACAGCGATGGGAAGGCCAGTTCATTTCCACGATCGGACAGTTCCTGTCCACCCCAGCCTTCGTTCCCGGCTTGGCCCCGATGCCCGGCCCCAGCACCCTTTGCCCCATGCAACGTCGCGTCCTCATCTTCGCCTCGGCCATCATCTCGGCCCTTGCGATCCTGATCTGGACCGGCGGGACCGCATGGAAGGCAGCCGATCAGCTCGGCTCGCGGCTTTCGGAAGAGGAAGTCCGCAGCTTCCGAGTGGGAGACACGTTTTCAGCGGACCTCCACGAACTCCGCTCCCTGTTCCGGAACTACGAGGCTTCGCGGGATCCCAAAAAGTGGGACGCCTTCGTCGCCGCCCACCAGCGGCTCCTCCAATGGCTCCATGATCAACGCGGGAGCATTACACGCCCCGGGGAACTCCAGATCCTCGACAACATCAGCCAGGTCTTCGACGAGTACTGGCAGGAAGCCCTGAGGATCCGGACCATGATCACCAACGGCGCGTCCCACGCCGATGTCGCCCCACGCATTGCGCTCCTCGGCGATCATGCCGCCGACATGGCTCAGGACACCCGTCGCCTCCTCCGCCTCCGTGAGGACGCGCTCCAGGAGGCTACAGCCATTGCCCGCTCGCGGCTCAATCGCCTCGTCAAACTCCTCGTCGGCACCCTGGTGGCCATCGTCATCCTCGCCGCTGCCCTCAGCGCGCTCGTGTACCGCGATCTCATCCGCCCGCTGCGACTCCAGCTTGTCGAAAGCAAGAACCTCATTGCGCGACAGGAGAAGCTCGCATCCCTCGGCGTGCTTGCCGCGGGAGTTGCCCACGAAATCCGGAACCCACTCACGGCCATCAAGGCCCGGCTCTTCACGCAGCAGAGGCGCCTCGAGCAGGGCAGCCCCGCCGCAGCCGACGCCGAGATCATCCATTCCGAAATCCATCGTCTGGAACGGATCGTCCGCGGGTTCCTCGAGTTTGCCCGTCCCGCCGATCCAGTCCCCGGTGATCTCTCGGCAAGGTCGGTCCTTTCCGAAGTCCGCGATCTCCTCGCTCCGGATGCCGACTCCCGCAACGCGGAAATCCTGCTCGAACCTGGGCCTGACCTTCGACTGCGCGCCGACCACTCCCAACTGAAACAGGTGTTGATCAACCTCGTCCGAAACGGCCTCGAAGCCCTCGGCGAAACCGGTGAGATCCGTCTGCGCGTCCAACGCGCCGACCGCCATGCACGCACCCTTCCCTTACCGGCCGCGGTCATCGAGGTCAGCGACAACGGCGCGGGCATCCCCGCAGAGGCAAGTTCCCGCCTCTTCGACCCCTTCTTCACGACCAAGGCCGACGGCACCGGACTCGGACTCGCCATCGCGGCTCGGATCGTGGAGAAACACGGGGGGGTCATCGAATACCGGACGCAGCCCGGAAACGGCACCATCTTCAGCGTCATCCTTCCCCTGAGTCCATGAACGCCTCCCATCGCCTGCTCGTCATCGAGGACGACACTTCCCTCTCCTCCGCCCTGGCCTCCGTGCTTTCCGCGGAGGGCTACCTCGTGGATCTGGCGCGACGAGGCGACGAAGGTTGCCGAATGGCGGCCCGCACTCGCTACGACGCCATCCTGACCGACCTGCGCCTGCCCGGGTTGGGCGGACTGGATGTGATCCGGAAGCTCCACGCGGAAATCCCTGGAACCCCGATCCTCCTCATGACCGCGCACGGCACCACCGAAACCGCCATCGAGGCGATGAAGGAAGGGGCCTACGATTACCTCCTCAAGCCGTTCGAGATGGAGGAACTCCTCGCCGTCATGGCCCGGGCCCTCAGCAGCAGCAAGCCTCGCCCCCCCTCGGCCGACCCGGCTCCACCCCCCATCCAACCAGCCTCCATCGTCGGCCGAAGCCGGTCCATGCAGTCCGTGTACAAGGAAATCGGCCGGGTTGCCGCCAAGCCCGTGACCGTCCTCATCCGTGGGGAAACCGGCACCGGAAAGGAACTCATCGCACGCGCCGTTTACGCCCACAGCGAACGCTCAAGGGCCCCTTTCGTGGCCGTCAATTGTGCTGCCATTCCCGAAACACTCCTCGAAAGCGAACTCTTCGGCCACGAACGCGGTGCCTTCACCGGTGCCATCGAACGTCGCATCGGCCGCTTCGAACAGGCGCACCAGGGCACGCTGTTCCTCGACGAGATCGGAGAGATGGGAGCCTCCACGCAGGCCAAGCTTCTCCGGGTCCTCCAGGAAAAAACCCTCCAACGCCTGGGCGGACGCGACACCATCCCCGTCGATGTCCGCATCATCGCGGCCACACACGTCGACCTCGACGCCGCGATCGCAGCCCGAACCTTCCGCGAGGACCTGTATTACCGCCTGAACCAGGTCTCGCTCTTCCTGCCGCCGCTCCGTGAACGCACCGAGGACATCCCGCTGTTGGCGACCCACTTTGCCCTCAAGCATGCCGAGGCCCTGGGGTTCAAGCTGCCAACCCTCGACCCCGATGCCCTCAAGGTGTTGAACGACCACTCATGGCCGGGAAACGTCCGCGAACTCGAAAACGTCATCCGGCAGGCCCTCCTGATCACCAACGGCTATCCGATTTCCGGCCTCGACATCCGCGAAGTACTGCGAAAAGGCGTCAGGGCAAGCCTCCACAACGACTCCCTCGCCAGCATGGTCGGGGAGATCCTCGCGGGTGCCGAACAGGGTGATTTCCAGAACGGTTTCGACCAGATCATGCGCCGGGTGGAACACGAGATCTTCTCGCAGGCCATGGCCCGCGCCGACGGCAACCAGGCGAAGGCCGCGCGATGGTTGGGCATCAGCCGTGTAACCCTCCGTGAAAAGCTCCGTTCGCACGGTCTCAAGGCGGGTCCGGACCCCGGTGTCACCGCGGACCCCGATTGATCCTCGCGAAACAAAAGGGCGGGGCGGCCCCTGGCCGTCACCCGCCCCGCTGGACGGACCGGCGAGTCCGGTCCGAGCTTCTCTTCATCCCACGCGGATCAGGACTTCTTCACCCGCACATTGCGGTAGTAGACGACCGACTTGGGATCATGCGCCTGGAAGGCGAAGGTTCCCTGGTTCAGCTTGCGCTCGAAATCCTTGCCGGCAACCCGCCCCGCCTCTTCGGTGAACTCGTTCACCAGCTTGCCGTCGAGATAGATCTTCACCGTGTTGCCCTTCACGATCACGTGATGGGTGTACCACTGGTTGTCCTTCACAGGCACCTCGCGCACGTCCTTTACCGAATAGATGCTGCCGGACTTGCGCCAGTCACCCTGCGTCTGGTTCACCTGGGTCTCGTAGCCACCCCAGGGCCATCCCGAGTCCTGGTACTTCGTATGGATGTAGATGCCGCCGTTCGAACCCGGCTCCGTCAGGACTTCGACCTTCAGCTCGAAATCCTTAAACGGCGCCAACGCCCCGATGTAGAAGCAGTGACTGCGGTCACCCGAGGCCCGCAACGCGCCGTCCGCAATCTTCCATGCCGACGGATTTTCGTTCACCACCCAACCGTCCCACGTGCCATCAAAGATCACGGTGAAACCTTCAGCGTCGGGCTTCCCCAGACGCGACCCGGGGGCTCCCGGGGTCGCCACTGCGACTGATCCCGCCTTCGCAGGCACCGGATCCGGGGTCGTGGTCACGGTCTTGGTCTTCGACGAAGTCGCACAACCCGCCAGAACTCCGGCGGCAGCAATGAATGGCAAAACGTGTTTCATGATTGAACGCGCCCATCCTTGCCGACCCATCGCCCATGGCAACGCCGAAGTTGGCAGGACAAACCCGATGCAAGAGGGGAGAGTCACCAGTTGCCAGTTCCCAGAACCTCCGCCGCGTGAGGGCACGCGGCTGTCACGTCCTGATTCAAAGTTGTCACCGCAGGGGGCTGACATCTGAAGTCAGCGGTTGTGCCATTGGGGAAGCATTCCCCCGGACATACATCCCGCGCCCACCGCCGCCGCAACGCGGCGCACGGCGACAGCCCGGGGTGGAGCGGAGCGGAACCCTGGGTCACCTCACCCCATGACACCTCGCCCCAACGGGGCGAACGGTGACCACCGCACCCTGTTCCGTGTGCCCTTTCAGGGCACAGAGCGCGTTGTGTGGCGTGGTCCCCGGGGTTTCACCCCGCTTTCACCGGTTGCCATGTAACTGGAGTCTGGGAGCTGGGTGCTGGATCCGCCGCGTGAGGGCACGCGGCCTACAAACATCTCCCCCCCTCCAGACTTCAATCTTGAACCTTGAATCTTCAAACTCCCCAACGCCTCCGATGAAATCGTCCCGTCACCTCATGATCCTCCTTCTCCTGCGCGCCCTCTGGAGCGTCGTCCGCGGTGCCGATTCCCCTGAGGAATCGCTCGACTACTGGAAGGCCACTGTCCGCTCCCGCTTCCCATCGGTTCCGCAGCTTTCCACCACCAACCTGGCCTTGATGCTCCCCTCGAACGCCACCAACGCCCAGGCCACGAACGTCGTCCTCCTCGATGTCCGATCCCGCAAGGAGTTCGACTTCTCCCACATCCCCGGAGCCCGCCACATCGACCCCGACGCCAAGCCGGCGGAAGTCGATCGCGCCCTCGGCGACCACGCGGGCCCCGTTGTGGTGTATTGCGCGGTTGGCTGGCGTTCCTCCGGCCTCGCCCAGCGTCTGATCGAAGCCGGCCGTACCAACGTCCAGAACCTCGAAGGCTCGATCTTCGCCTGGGCCAACGAAGGGCGACCGCTCGAATCCAAAGGAAAACCCACGGACAAGGTGCACCCGTACAGCCGGACCTTCGGCCGACTCCTCAATCCGGAGCGTCGCGGGAAACCCTGATCAGCGCGTCATCACGCCGTCCGCCCCCACCGTCACCTCCCGCACGTCACCGCTCAGGTCCGCCGTGGTCAACCGCCCCCCCGGCCAGCGCACCTCGATGCCCGTGGGCCGCTCCGGCAGTGCCAGCACCACCACCGTTGAATCCTGCGATGCATAGCCACCACCGCCCGCGAGCACGCGGAGCGGCCCCCATCGATTCCCGAACTTCAGCCGGACGCTTCCGCCCCACCCCGCGGGGTTCCCGGCCGGACCGGCCACGCGGACCCTCAACCCGGGCTGTCCGCCCCGGTTGCGCAACAACACCGTTCCGGCCGCATTCTGGCTGACCACGAGATCCGGCCGGCCATCGGCGTCGAAGTCACCCGTTGCCGCACCCCGCTGTTCTCCGTAGATGCGGATGCCGGAGCGTGTGCCGTCCATCGGCTGGAATCCGCCTTGGCCATCGCCCCGCAGGAGAAGGCCGCGTCCCGCATCCTGCCGCGTTTCATCCGAACGTACCGTGAAGCAGTTCTGCGCGAGGAAGACGTCCTCCTTCCCGTCCCCATCGAAGTCCATCACCACGATCCCCGCCACCGGCGACCGTTGGGCGATGCCCGGAAGCGCCATGGGTTCCATCCGGTCGCCACGATTCATCAGGACAAGGCTGTCCAAGGTCTCCACGGTGTGACGATTCATCCGTTTCCCCACCCATTCGCGGAGGTCGGTGCCGGCAAAGACCCGATGTGAAGTCGACCGCGCGGCGAACTCGGGAATGGCGGCAATGACCGCATCCCGGTCGCGCCACGACTTCAGCCCCCCCTTCGCATCCTCGCGCACTTCCAACCACTCCTGCAGTCCGTTCCCGTCCAGATCCCCGTACAACAGCGTCGGCCGACCACCGCCCCAGATCTCCCATTCCGAATTCCGCCCCCAATTGCCCACGACCAGATCGGGACGCCCGTCCCCATCAAAATCACCTGCGCTGACGCTCCGCCACCAACCGGTGACCTTTGGCACCGAGATCGCCGAAGCCGTTCCTCGGCGGCCATCGGTCACGGCCACCCGACCCCACTCGGAAACCGTGACCAACTCAGGATAGCCGTCCCCGTCGAGGTCCACCCACGTGGCCGCGTGCGTTCCCGGGAGTCCAACGCCTCCCATCGCCATCGGACGGATCCGCCGGGGCGCCCCGTCCCCAACCTGCCAGAGCGCGCCACCCCGTGAGCCACCCACGAACAACTCCAACCGCCCATCGCCGTCCGCATCCGCAGCCGCCATGGCGATCCCGCCATCGCCTGCAGCCACCCCGTTCGTCACCCCAACCTCGATCCATGGCTCCGCTGCGACGCCCGCCTTCCGCTGGGCAAGGACCATCGGCCCCGTGTCCCGCACCGGTTCGTGATTCACCAACGACGCGAGCACCGTCGACGGACCACGAGGCATCGGCATCACGAGCACGCCCAAAGCATCCGACGGCAACGGGCCTGCGCCCCATCCATCGCCCGCACGAAAGCCCCCCTTGCCATCGCCCAGCCGCACCGTCACCGCCCCCGGTCGTCCGGCCCCGAGCACGACATCGTCGTTCCCGTCCGCATCGACGTCCGCGACGGCAACACCGGGTCCCAGTTGGCTCAAACGTCGCGGCAGAAGCGGTTGCTCTGCGAAATCATCGAAAGGCTCCTCCACGTGCGCGTGGCCCAATCGTTCGGAAGCTTCTTCAAACAACGCCGCCACCGGCGGATCGGTCCGGGCCGGCGCATCCACCGAAGCCACCGTGGCCTCATCGATCTCGTATCGATGGTTCGCCTTCACCCCCTCGATCACCGTGCGTCGCCCGTTCCTCCACGTAACTTCCAGCGTCATCGGTCCCTTGCCGGCAGCGAACACCCGCATTGGATCGCTCGACGAAAGATACTGGCCTCCCGCGAGGATCTCCTGCCGCTGGTCCACGGGACCACCCCGCAACACGAGCTTTGCCCCGATGGCCTGGACGTTTCCTCCACGCCCACGCAACCGCACTGCCACCCGGTCCGCCCCGCCACGGTTCAGGTAGATCAGCGGCGGCCCATCGATGCAGTTCAGCAGCACGTCGAGATCGCCATCATCGTCGAGATCCGCCGTGATCATCCCATAGCCGGGCCGCCGGGAATGGAATCCCCATTTCGTGGCCACATCCTCGAAGGTGAGATCGCGGCGGTTCCGGAAGGCGCACTTGGGCGAATCGATCGGCGGATGTTCCTTCAGAAGTCCGACTTCTCCACGCGTGTTCGAGCGTTGCCGGTCCTTCACCTTCTTGATGATGTCCTGATCGTGCACGTCGTGGAGCAGACCATTCGAGACCAGCAGGTCTTCCCACCCGTCGAGATCCACATCGAGAAACAGGGGACACCAGCTCCAATCCGAGGCCGCCACCCCGGCGAAGCACGCGATCTCCTCCCAGGTGTTGTCCCCGCGATTCCTGAAGAACCCGTTCCGGGGGGTGTCCTCGCGGTCCAGACCCAGCCCGGGAACCCGGGTGCGGTCATCCAGCACCGGAAAGCTTCGGAGGTGCCGCTCGGGATCGCGGTTCAGCATCTCCAGCGTCAGGTAATCCAGATGCCCATCCCGATCCACGTCCGCGAAATCCACTCCCATGCTCGCGTAACTCATGTTGCGCAGCGCGAAGCGCGGAGCCGCCTGGAACTTCCCCTTGCCGTCCCCCAACCACATCCGGTCCGGCGTCTGGAAATCATTGCACAGGTAGATGTCCGGCGTCCCGTCCCCGTTGATGTCCCGGATCTGCACCGCCAATCCGAAATCCGGAGGCACCTCCTTCACCGGAAGCCCGTTCTCGTCCCGGAAGGTCGTCGCCCAATCCACCGGCGTGAACCGACCCTTCCCGTCATTCCAGAACATCGCGTCCGGCTCACCCAGCTCCATGTACCGCCCGTTGACGATCTTCACCCGCTTCGCCCATCGCCCCGTCACGGTCGGCACCCCGTTCACCAACCGCTCCGAGATCTGCGCGCCATCCCGCAACGGGGCCAGCGTCCCGAAATTGCAGAAGTACAGGTCCAGGTCCCCGTCCCCATCCAGGTCGGACAACGCCATCGACGTCCCCCCGGTCTTCGAGGTGATCCCGGACGCCTCCGTGGCATCCACGAAACGCCCCCGGCCATCGCCGAAGAGCACGCCGTGCGGCCCGCCAAAGCTCGACACCACCAGGTCCAGATGCCCATCGCCATTGACATCACCGAACAGCGAACCGGTGACGGTGAGGTTCGTCAGTGCCACGCCCGCCGAAGCCGTGATGTTCGTGAACTGACCGCCCCCGAGGTTCCGGTAGAGCGCACTCGGGCCATCGCGGTGGACAAAGAACAGGTCCACCCGACCGTCCTCGTCGACATCACCCGCCGAGAGCCCCACGCCATTCATGAGGTTCTGAGCCGCCGACAACCGGGCGAAGCGCAGTGAATTGGTGAAGTCGATCCCCAACGCGATGCCCGGCGTCAGCTCGAATCCAGCGGTACCCGGCTTCACCGTGAGGGGCGCAACTTTCACCCCGGGAACATCCGCAGCATTCAATCCCTGCGTGCTTGTTCCAACAGCCAGCAAGATTGCACGAAGCAAGGAGCGCATGAAGTGCGTCGATTTCGTCACGTGGAGATTGCGGAAACGTAATTATTCCAACCCCCGGGTCGAGCCCGTTTTCAAAAATCCACGCATTCGACAGCCAGGTGCCCTCAAGGCGCAGCGCTGTAAGCCGGGTGCCCTCAAAGCGTAGTGTTGTAGGCCGGGTGCCCTCACCCGGCGGGAGATTCCCAAATCCCCGTTCCCTGGGGGCGGGATCGGGATCGACTTCGAGTTGGGCGCATCTTGCCCCGCCCCCGCATCGAACGGGGCGGCGACGTCCTCGTCGCCGTTCCGAAGCATCCTCCATGGCGATGAAGACATCGCCGCCCCGATCCCGATACCGACGCGTGCGACAAAGGCAACCGCCCTCAGATCGGCAACCACTCCTCGGGCACCCGACCACTCAGCGCCGCCACCAAGGCATCGATCAACTCCGGATCCCCGGCCTCCCACTCGTCGGGGACGTGAAGGCATTCGACCTCCCGTCCTGCCAGTGCTTCCCCAAAGCGCTCCCGCAGGTAGGCCCCATGCTTCCGTTCCATCACGAAGATCCGGTCCGCCCAGCCGAGGAGGCCCTCGGTGACCCGGATGCGTGCCCCCGGCTCCGTGCCGGCCGATCGCGCCTCGACACCCGGGCACCCTTCGAAGAGCGCCGCCGCCGTGGGACTGCGCCATTGATTCCGACTGCAGATGAACAGCAGCTTCATGAACGCTTCCTCACACCGCCTCGATCTCGCCGGTCCATAACCGATCCCCGTTCTTGTTCCAATGCGTCACCCGACATGCCCGGGTCTTCGGGTCCACATCGACCGTTCCGAAATACTGATCCGCGGTCCACGGACCGCTCGTCGGTGCGCCCGGCTGACGACACGAGAACTTCAGTTCGGGACCGAACGTCATGTCGAAGGGTGTGGGTCCGAACGTTCCGGAATTCAGTGGACCGCTGACGAACTCCCAGAAGGGATCGAACTCGGTGAAGCTTGCGCGTGACGGGTGGTAATGGTGCGAGGCGCAATAATGAACATCCGCGGTCAGCCACACCACGTTGCGCACGCCCGCCTCCTTCAACCGCTTCAGCAGCCACGCCATCTCCAGTTCCCGCCCCAGCGCCGGGCCGTCACCATTGGCCCCGTTGTCGAAGCCCAGCGTATCCCGCACCAGCAACCCGATCGGCATGTCGCAGCACACGAACTTCCATACGGCACGGCTCGCCACCAAGGACTCGGCCAGCCACGCCACCTGCGTCCCCCCCATCAACTCCGTGTCCTTGCCCGCGACCGATTGCCGGTTTGGCGAATTCGGCCCCCGGTAACTCCGGAGATCCAGGAAGAACAGATCGCACAAGGGGCCACGCGAGATCTTCCGATAGATGCGCCGATCGGGGTGATCCGCGATCGGGTGATACTCGAAGAAGGCCTGCTTCGATCGGGCCGCCAGCAGATCGACATTGCGCTCCGTGTACCATCCGCCGGGCGGCAGCTGCTGTCCCGGCCACCAGTTGTTCAACACCTCATGGTCGTCCCACTGAACCATCATGGGAACCTCGGCCAGCAGTCCGCGCACATTCCGGTCGAGGTAGGAATACCGGTAGTTACCGCGGAACTCCGCCAACGTCTCCGCCACCTTGGATTTCTCCTCGGTGACCAGGTTCTTCCACACGGTTCCATCCGCCAAGGGGACCTGCGCCTTGAGCGGATTGTCGCCATAGATGGTATCCCCACTGTGCACGAAGAACTGCGGCTCCTTCTGCCGGATCGCCTCGTAGGTCTTCATGCCACCGCGTGACTCATCGATCCCCCATCCCTGGCCGCAGGTGTCGCCCGACCACGCAAACCTCACCGGCGCCGCCTCGGTTCCCGGCACCCACAACGATCCCATCGTCGCATCGCCAGCAGCCCCCTGCTTGTCCTCGAACCGGACCCTGTAAAAGACCTTGCGTCCCGCGGGCAGCCCTTCCAACCGGACCTTCGCGGTGAAGTCCGCTGCCGCCCCTGTCACCGGTCCCACGATCCTGCGCACCTCGCGGAAAGCTTCCGACGTATCCCATTCCACCACCATGCGCGCCTCGCGATCCGTCCGGCTCCAGATCACCGCCGAATCCGTCGTGACATCACCGCTCGCCACCCCTTGAGGAATCCCCGCGCGCTGTCCGCGCACAACCGCCGGAGCGGGGGCCTGTCCCAGCAAATCCACTCCCCGCGAAGCCAGCGCTCCAGCGATTCCACCCATCGCCACGCGCTGGCCAAACCCCCGACGCGTCATCCGTGATTGCATGAAGACAGCCTTCTACAACACCCCCCGAAGACCAGCGAAATCTCCCCTCCACGTAGGAGACGACGTGAGGAGACGGTTGGATGGAGTTGGAAGTTGGAAGTTTCAAGCCGGGGTGGCGAGGGCGCATCTTGACACTGCCCCCACATGGAACGGGGTGGCGACGTCCTCGTCGCCGTTCCGATTCTTTCCCAGGGCAAGGAGGACATCACCCCCCGAGACCACAGGACTTCAAACTTGAAACTTGAAACTTCCAACTCCCCACGTACCCCTTTCCCTCATGCAACGCTTTCCCCGACCCATGTCACGCCTCCGCTCCGCATTGGCCCTCCTGACATGGACGGGAACGTCCGCCCTGCTCGCCAACGAAGCGACCTTCACCCTCACCAGCCTTTCGATGAAGGTGCCAACGGCGAGCACGAACCTCCTGGGATCAATCTACAGCCTCAGCTTCACCACCGCCGATGACGACACCGTCAACGGCGAACTCTTCGCCTCCGAAGGCACCGGCACCTACACGTCCAATGCCATCCTGAACTACCCCGGCTCCGAAGCCCTCGGCGCCCTCGTCGGCCTGATCACCCTCGACATCCCCCTCTCCGGTGACACCAACGTCAATGGCATCACCGACTTCCTCGAAGTGGACCGCGCCATCGCATCGACCGCCACCACCGGAACCATCGAGATCGACGACGGCATGGAGTTCAGTCGGGGCACCGTCAACGCCACCTGGCGACGCAACGCCAACGAGGCCACCGGCACTGTCGAACTGCGCGTCAATCTTCCCGACTTCGGCTTCCAGAGCCTCACCTTCAACCACACCTTCGAGATCTTCCAATACCGCGGAATCCTGACCTATACCCGCAACGGAGACGCTGTCACCGCCACCGTGAACCTCCCGCGTCAGGGGGCCGCAGGTGCGTTCACCGGCAGCATGCCGATGACCCGCCTTTCCAATGCCGAACTCTCCCGCGCCGCCGTGACATGGAAAGGACCGGGCAACCTGGACTATGAACTCTTCGGCACCGACGACCTCGAGGATGTCCCCCTGCCAGTCAGCTACGTCGCCCGGAACTTCTATGGCGGCCTCATCATCCTCGCCGACGGCGATCCCTCCACGCCATTTCCGGACGAGTACGATTTCTTCGACGTCCTCATCGAGGACCCGAACGACGCCGACAAGGACGGCCTTCCCGACCTCTCGGACACCTTGTCGGTCGCGCCGGCGCAGCCCACGCTCGCAGCCTCCTTCACTCCCACCGCCGTCCAGATCGAGGTCACCGGAGCTCCGGGTGCCCCGTTCGTGATCGAGTCCAGCCCCACACTACCGGCCACGACATGGACCACCGCCGGGCAGGTCACCCTCAACGCCTCGGGAAAGGCCACTTTCAGCGTCACCGACCTTTCCGGAAACGCCCGCCTCTTCCGCGCCCGCACGCCCTGAAGATCAGAAACCCCACACCGCGGCGTAGCAGTCGACGTAAGGAGGCTGTGGGTTGGAGGCCGCGTGACCCCACGCGGCGCGTCTCCATCCGCGCCGGGTGAGGGCACCCGGCCTTCAATCGAGGGACTGGCCACTCGAAGCTCCCCCCGCCATTGCTCCGCCGCGTCCCTGTTGGTAACGTCCCGCCTTCATGGGCAAACGGTTTTACCTGACCACGGCGATTTTCTACACGAACGGTGCAGCACACCTCGGGCACGCTTACGAGATGGTGCTGTCCGATGTCATCGCGCGCGCCCATCGCAGCTTCGGTGAGGAGGTCTTCTTCCTGACCGGTCTCGACGAACACGGTCAGAAGGTCCAGCAGACCGCCGCCGCCGAAGGCCAGGACCCGCAAACCTACTGCGACGGCCTCGCCGTGCAGTGGGAAGCCCTCGCCCGCCAACTCGGCCTGACCAACGACGATTTCATCCGCACCACCCAACCCCGTCACAAGGAAGTCGTCTCGGCCGTGCTCTCCAAGCTCCACGCCCAGGGCGACATCTACAAGCAGGGCTACGAAGGCTGGTACTCCGTCCGCGAGGAAACGTTCCTGACCGAGAAGGACCGCAACCCCGATGGCACCTGGGACCCGAAGTGGGGTCAGGTCGTGCCCCTGCTAGAGGAGAACTGGTACTTCCGCATGGCCAAGCACCAGGACTGGCTCATCGCCCACATCGAGGCCAACCCGTCCTTCGTCGCCCCCACCATCCGACGCAACGAGATCCTCGGCTTCCTCCGATCCGAGAAGCTCGAAGACCTCTGCATCTCACGTCCCGCCAGCCGCCTCAGCTGGGGCATTCCCCTGCCCTTCGCGCCCGAGTGGGTCACCTACGTCTGGTTCGACGCCCTCACCAATTACTACTCGGTCCCCGTCTCCCTCGGCGACCGCGCCGCCGCCGCACCGCTCGGCGATTGGTACGCCCCGCGCCCCGCAGACGGCCCCGAACTCTGGCCGGCCGACGTCCACGTCATCGGCAAGGACATCGTCAAGTTCCACGCCGTCTACTGGCCCATCATGCTCCATGCCGCCGGCATCCCGCTCCCGAAGCAGGTGCTCACCCACGGCTGGTGGCAGAAGGACGGCCAGAAGCTTTCCAAGACCACCGGCAACGTCGTCGACCCCGTCGGCGTCATCAACGAGTGGGGCCTCGACGCCTTCCGCTATTACGTCATCCGGGAACTCGCCATCGGACCCGACGGCAACTGGACCAACGACAGCTTCCAGGCGCGGTACAACTCGGAACTCGCCAACGGGCTCGGCAATCTCCTCAACCGCGCAGTCAACATGCTCAACAAGTACCGCACGGGCATCGTCCCCGCCGTGGCCACCGAACTCCAGGCCGACGCCGAACAGGCCGTCGCCAAGGCCGCCGCCCACCTGCGTGCCCACGAACTCCAGGCCGCGCTCGTCGCCACCTGGGAACTCGTCAATCGCGGGAACCTCTACGTCGAGCAGACCCAACCGTTCCGCATGGCCAAGGATCCCGCCCAGGCGGCCCAACTCGACGCCGTCCTCTACAACCTCGTCGAGTCCTGCCGCATCCTGGCCGTGATGCTCGCGCCGTTCCTGCCCGACACGGCCCGACGCATCTACCAGCAACTCCGCATCGACGGTTCCCCCGCCGACTGGTCCCAGACCCGCTGGGGCGTCCTGCAACCCGGCCACCAGGTAGGCGCTCCCGAACCCCTGTTCCCACGACGCGACCTCGCGCCGAAAGAACCGAAGAAGTAGGCGCAACTCAGGCTGCCTGGGGATGGATTCAAGCCGCCTTGGGCAAACCCTGTGCCTGAACCCGACGACGCCACTGCCATGTGGCCATCAGGATTCCGATCACGCCAACTCCCCAGAAAGCCCTGGTCTCCGGCACGTCGCTGGTGCTGCGGAGGTAGTAGAACAGGTTCGCCCCGTACCCAAGGTCGGTCGTCGTGAACGACAGTTCCGAGAACGAGTCCGTGGTGCTCCCGATGTCGAACCGCTCCACGACCGTCCCATTCAAGGGGTTGATCGTTCCAAAGGAGTGCTGGCCCGAGGCATCATGGCGGATGAAGTAGAATTGGTTTGCCCCGTACCCCACGTCCGTGTCCGTGAAGACCATGGCATCGTAATCCCCGGACGGCAGCAGCCAGCGATCCGTCAGGGTGCCCGGCAGGTGCGGATCGAGGGTGCCAAAATGCGTCCCGTCCACGTCCTGCCGCAGATAGTAGAGAAGGTTGACCCCAAAGCTGACGTCGGTTGCAGAGAAGGTCAGGGAATCAATCCCCTGCCCGATGCCAAAGCGGTCCTGATAACTGCTGCCCGGCGGGGAGATCGTTCCGAACTGGGGATCGGTCGCGTCCCGCTGGAGGTAGTACAACGAAATCGGTCCGAGGCTCAGGTCGGGTGCCGCGAAGGCGAGCGCATTGTACTCCTGACTTCCCAGGCTGAACTGATCCACGACGAACGGCCCCACATGCGGCGCAATGGGCGTGCCGATGGTGTCGAGATGGGCCAACCCACTCACGATGTCGTGCCGGACCGTGTAGAACATCGTCGCCGTCGTTCCCTGGCCCAGCAGGTCCTAGTCGGCATAAACCAAGCCCTGGAAGTTGTCCCCGATGAAGATCCGGTCCGTCACATCCCCGCTGGGTGGCGCCAATGGCGGCCGGATGGTTCCGAACCACATGTCGGTCTGGAACGCGTGGACCGAGAGTTGGAGGGTGACGCACGCCAGAAAGGCGGGAATCGTCGATTTTCGATGTTTCATGAACAGGAGGGACCGAACCGGACAGG
>JAIXZE010000290.1 GCA_027489875.1 Verrucomicrobiales bacterium | reverse complement strand
TTCGTGGACTTCGTGCGGGAGATGGTCTTCGAGTTGGAACCGGAGGCGAGCCGAAGGGGGGTCGGGTTGGATGCGGACCTTGGTCCCCTGAAGGAGGGTCCGCTGTTGGTGCGGATGGACGCCCTGCGCATGCAGCGGGTCTTCAACAATCTTTTCCAGAATGCGTTTGATGCGGTGGGCGCGCTCGACGAACCCATCCTGCGGATGCGCTTCGAAGTGACCGATCGGGAAGTGGTGATCGAAGTCTCGGACAATGGACCCGGGATCCCTGCGGTGGTGCTGCCGCATGTCTTCCAGCCGTTCGTCACCTTCGGCAAGGCGCATGGCACGGGCTTGGGTCTGGCGATCTGCGACCGCATCGTCGCCGAACACGGCGGGAAGATGTCGGTGGTCAACCAGCCGGGTTCCGGCGCTTGTTTCCGGTTTGGGTTGCCACGGGCGCGGCCGGGAGACACGGATCCTTCGATCGCCAAACCATGATTCAGTGAGCCATGAAGATTGTGATTCCAGGCGGTACGGGCCAGATCGGCCGCATGTTGGGCCGGTGGTTCCGGGCGTCCGGACACGAGGTTGTCGTGTTGGGCCGGACGCGGGCTGAATGTCCGTGGCGATGGGTTGGGTGGGACGGGGAACACCTTGGCCCGTGGGTTGACGAACTGGAGGGCGCGGACGTCGTGATCCAGCTCGCTGGCCGCAGCGTGAACTGCCGCTACAACGCGCGGAATCGTGCAGAGATTCTCGATTCGCGCGTTCGTTCGACCCGCGTCCTGGGCGAAGCCCTCGGGAAGTGCCATCGTCCGCCGCCGGTCTGGCTCCAGTCGAGCACCGCGACGATCTACGCGCATCGGTACGATGCCCCCAACGATGAGGCCACCGGGTTGATCGGGGGTGACGAACCGGGCGTGCCGGAGACGTGGCGGTTCAGCGTGGGCATTGCCAAGGCTTGGGAAGCGGCGGCCCTGGCCACGGTCCCGTCGGGTGTCCGACTCGTGTTGCTGCGATCGGCGATGACGATGAGTCCGGATCCGGACGGGGTGTTTGATGTGATGCTGGGATTGGTCCGGAAGGGACTGGGTGGGCGGAATGGGGATGGCCGGCAGTTTGTGTCGTGGATCCACGAACGGGACTTCTGCCGGGCCGTGGATTGGTTGATCGCGCACGATTGGTCCGGGCCGGTGAATCTCTGCGCGCCGAATCCCCTGCCGAACGCCGATTTCATGCGCGAATTCCGTCGGGCCTGGGGTATCGGCGTGGGCCTTCCGGCGATGGAATGGATGATCGAGATCGGCGCGCTGTTCCTGCGGACGGAGTCGGAGCTGATCCTGAAGAGCCGGCGCGTCGTGCCGGGGCGGCTTTTGGAGGGGGGATTCCGGTTCGAGTATCCGGATTGGCCGTCGGCGGTGCGGGAGTTGTGCAGCCGATGGCGGACGGGACGTGGGGCCTGATCGCTGGTGCGTGGGTCAGATTGGGCGGCAGCGTGAGCAAACGGCCGGAGGAGAACTTGCGCGCCAGTTTTGGAAGCAAGGACCTGATAAGGGATATCACCTAGTGATTCCTTTACAGAGATTTTACTCATTTGCCATCTGACGTGGGGCATGAGACCGGCTGTAGGAGTAACTCAGGAGTTTCCCTGAGGGTCTCACGCCACATGAACCTTCATTGCTCCCTACCCGATTGTGTCGAACCGGATGGTTCGAATCCGCCCCGGAGAATTTCCGGATTCACCCTGATTGAGCTGCTGGTCGTCATCGCCATCATCGCGATCCTTGCCGGAATGCTGTTGCCGGCGATGGGCAAAGCGAAGCAGAAGGCCCAAGGCATCCAATGCATGTCGAACCATCGCCAGCTGACGCTGGCGTGGCGTTTGTACGCGGAGGACAACAACGACCTCATCGTCTACGCCAGCCACTCGGGTGTGGCCAACAACAAGCTGAACGACTACGCGTGGACGCAGACCGAGCTAAGTTTCGGGCCGGATCCGAAGAACTGGGACATCAACGCCGACATCACCAAGCGGCCGCTCTGGAAGTACAGCCAAAGCCCGGGAATCTATCGATGTCCGAGTGATCGCAGTTACGTCCTCGTGAATGGAGTCCGGAAGCCCAGGGTCCGGACGATGTCGATGAACTTCTATCTCGGAGGGTTTGCCGGGACCGATGGCGGATTGGCGATGGCGAACAAGCAGAGCATCTACACGAAGATCTCGGAACTGACCTCGAACGTGACTTCCCCGGGGCCGACGGAAACCTGGGTCTTTCTCGACCAGCGTGAGGATTCCATCAACTGGGGGAACTTCATGACGCACATGGATGGGTATGATCCGGCCAATCCGGCGTTGTACAAATTCACCATGGATCTGCCCGGATCGTATCACAACCGAGCCTGCGGATTCTCCTTCGTGGACGGGCATTCGGAGATCAAGAAGTGGGTGGATCCCCGGACCATGCCGCCGCTGATCTCCCAGAAAACCTCAAGGACAAGTGACATGCCATCCCCGCGAAACCAGGACGTGGCGTGGCTTCAGTCCAAGTCGACCCGGCCCAAGAAGAAGTAACGGTTGGTCGGCATCCTTCCCAAAACGCCCGAGCCCCTCGAAGAGGCTTGTTTGGGCGTTAGGGGCACCGCTTTCCCTGCAGCTGTCGGTCCATCACATCAAGCCCTATGAAAAAGCCACAAACCTGCCGTCAATTATATGGCGGCTTCCTCGCGACGATGCTGGCAACTGCTGCCATCGCCCAGTCGGACTACCCGACGACCGTGGAATCGCTGAATCCCATTGGGTACTGGCGCTTCAACGAGACAACGCCAGCGCCAGCGTTGAACAAGGCCGTCAACGCGTCACCCTTGGGAAGCATCCTTGACGCAGGAGTGATCCTGGATGTTGGAAAAGGTGAGCCGGGTGTGGTGGGCAAGGCGGTCCGACTATCGAATCCCGGCGTGGCCGCCGGTTATTGCGGATCGAAGCTGGATGTTCCCTTCAATGCGGCCCTCAACAAATCCGGCCCGTTCAGTGTCGAATTGTGGTTCAAGCCCGCCAGCCTCGGTGCCGACGCCACAGGCATGGCCGTGCTTTCCTCACTGATGGGTGACTTCTCACCCTCGACGCGATCGGGATACCTGATCTACATCAATTCCGCGGGTCGCTTCGAATTCCGCCTCGGAAACTCCGGTGGATATGTCGGGACCGTCAACACTGCGGGCAATCCCCAGCTCAATGCGGCGACGGACAAATGGCGTCATCTGGTCTGCGTCTTCGACGGCGCGCAGACGAAGATCATCGTGGACGGACAACTGGCGGCCAGCCAGACCCTCACCGCGCTCCAGGTGCGTGGGCTCCAGCAGAACACCCAGGTTCCGTTCCGGATCGGGGGAACAGCCTTCAATGGAAGTCTGTCCGACGGACCTGCTTCGTCAGCGGGAGGTGTCTCCGGAAATCGCGGCATTGATGGCTGGGTGGACGAGGTGGCCTATTATCCTTACGCCCTGACAACCGCGCAGGCCGCGGCGCATTTCACGGCGGGAACTGGAAATCCGACCGGGTACGGTGCCGTTGTGCTGGGCGACAATCCGGTGGGGTATTGGCCGTTGGATGACGCGGCGGTGACGGCTCCAGCTCCCGCTTCCTTCCCGACGGTGGCGAATGCTGGCTCAGGCGGTGCCTCGGCCGACGGGACGGTGGTTTGGGGTGGACTGACGGGACAGGATGGAACCGGCTATATTGGCTTTGGTTCCGCCGACAAAGCCCTCCTTCTGGACGGGGCCAACGGGTTCGTGAAGCTTCCGGCAGCGCCGGCCTTGGACATCACCGGCAACATCACGATGGCTGCCTGGGTGAAGCCCACGGTGAAGAACTTCTTCCGAAACGTCATCGCCCGTGGTTGGGACGAGGACTATCAGGAGACCTTCCTCCGAATTGGACGTGGTACGGATCTCGGTGGCACGGGCTTCGGTATCACCAATCACTACGAGCTCGGTGTGACCGACGGCACCGAGTACTATGATTCGGTCTTGGTCCCGATGCCTGAAGGGGATATCGGCAACTGGGTGTTTCTCGCGGGGACGTACGATGGGACGCAGTGGACACTGTATCGAAACGGTCAAAGCATCGGATCGTTGGTGACGCCCAATGGGGCGCTCGTGACACCGAACGCGTGGGCCATCGGTGGCCAGAGCGATGCTGACATTGGCGGGGCCAACCTGGTGCCCGGCGGGATCAGCACGTTCTTCGGCGGAGGCATCGACGAGCCGGCGATCTTTGACCGCGCGTTGACCGCGGATCAGATCCGTCAGCTTTACGAGGCAGCCAAGGTGCCCCCGGTCATCACACGGTCCATTGCATCGCCCAACGGTTACGCCAACACGCCGTGGCCGACGTTGTTCCAAGGCGGGTCGGCGACCCTTACCGTATGGGCGGAAGGCGCAGGACCATTGACCTATGCGTGGACGAAGGACGGTGTGCCCATTGCCGGGGCAACCGGTACCAATCTGGTCATCTCGACGCTCGCTTCCGGCACCCCGGTGTACGAGGTGACGGTTTCCAATGCGTATGGCGTCAAGACGGACACCGTCCGGCTGAACGTCGTGGTGGCTCCTCCGAGCTTTATTGAGAATCCGGTTTCTGTGGCACGGTTTGCCGGAGCTCCATTCACACTGGCGGTCGTGACGGGTGGCAGCACACCCCAGACCTTCCAGTGGAATCGCAATGGGGCTCCGATTGCTGGAGCGACGGGGCCCACCTATACCGCCAACGCCACATTGGCGGACGCAGGGGCCGCCTATACGTGTGTTGCCAGCAACTCCGCTGGTGATGCCACCAGTGTTCCCGCTGTCTTGACTGTGCTCCCCGCGGCTTCGGGATATGCGGCAGCTGTGCTCGCGAGTACGCCGGTCGCCTATTGGCGCCTCGGCGAGTCGACCGGGACGATCGCGTTTGATTACATCGGCAACAACAATGGCGTGTATTCCAAGTCGACGCTCGGCCAGCCCGGCTATTCCCTGTTGGACGCCAACACCTCAGCCGCCTTCTCCGGCTCCGACAGCTTTGTGGGCCAGATCAGTGGCAGCCAGATCAACTTTGCGGGCAACACGGTCAGCTTCTCCATCGAGTGCTGGGCCAAGGGGCCGGAAGGTCTTGTTGACGAATCGTCGATCATTGCGAAGGGAACGGGTTCTGACGGCACCACTGCCAACGAGCAGTTCGCCATCGACATTGCCTTCGGCAAATACCGGTTCATGACGCGTGGCAACAACAACACGGTCTATTATGCGGAAGCCGACACCGGGCCCGACGGCAGTTGGCAGCATGTTGTTGGGGTTTATGACCAATCCGAGCCCGCCACGCCCCAGATGCGGATCTTCGTGAATGGACGATTGGCGGGCTCCGGTCCCGGCCGTCCGGCCAGCAACAACGGTGTGCGGTCCTCGACCGCGCCGATCTCGATCGGATCCAAGCGATTGGGCAACGCCCCCGTTTACGACGGGACCTTCAACGGCAGCATTGATGAGGTCGCCATCTATCCTCTTGCGCTCACCGAGGCGGATATCGAGGCCCACTTCGGTGCGGCGTACGGATCGACCACGCCACCGCAGATTTCCGCGCAGCCCAAGAGTGGAACCAACTATGTCACCTTGGGAGCCTCCTTCTCCGTGAGCGCGTTCGGTACCGTGCCGCTTTCGTATCAATGGAAGAAGGATGGGGTCGACATCCCGGGAGCAACCGCGAGCCAGTTGTCGGTCGCCAATATCTCGCCCGATGATGCTGCGGCCTACACCGTCGTGATCAGCAATCCTGTGAGCACGGTAACGAGCAGCCCTGCCCGGCTCACGGTGTTGCCCGTTCCGACCAGCGAGCCGTTCATCCCCGGTTTGGTTGCCCACCTGCCCTTCGACGGCACGCTGATTGACCGGACGGGCCGCGGAAACAACGGCGTTGCGATCCAACAGACCCAGAGCTCGAGCAATGTTGCGAGTGCGGTCTACGTGGAAGGCAAGATTGGCCAGGCCGTTTCCTATGCCTCGGACTTTGGCGAGCCCGCTGCCGCAGGGGCCACGACCACCACGAACACTTCTTACGTGAGTCTTGGTGTTCGGCCGGACTTCCAATTTGGAACAAATACCAGCTTCAGCATCGCCTTCTGGATCCGGATGCCGCGGGATTACATCGGCGGCGATCTTCCGTTCTTCACGACGACCAGCGGATCCCTGGGTGGACAGGGTGTCGTTCTCTCGCCTGCCTATGGGTATGGCAACGGCAGTGGTGCGGAACCAGATCCCGCGCCTCTGAACTATGGTGGTTGGGCAGCGTCGCTGTACGACGCAGGCTCCGCTGAGGGTGCCCGCATCTACGGTGATATTGGCAGCATCAACGATGGTGAATGGCACCATCTGGTCTACGTCTTCGACCGCAACTCACAGCTCGTGACCTACCTGAACGGTGCCGTCGCGCGGTCGGTCAAGATCGATGGAACCAGCACCGCCGCCGCCAAGGACATTGATACCGGACTACCGGCCACCATCGGCCAGGATCCGACCGGCCGCTACGCCGAGACGGGTAGTGGCAGCATGGACGACCTCGGGGTCTGGCGCCGGGCAATCACGCCGCTCGAAGCCGCCGCCTTGTTCGTTGCGGGCAAGAACAACCTCAGCTTTGTGGGCCGAGGCCTGTCGATCGAACGATCCGGAAATGGATTCACACTCCTCTGGGATGGGGGGCAGTTGCAGGAGTCGACCAGTATCGATGCGCCCTTCACCGATGTGGTGGGATCCCAGTCGCCGTATACGATCACGGGGACCGCCGAGGCGCGATTCTACCGGTTGAAGTAGTCGGTTGACGCACACAGGGGTCCCCCTCCCACCGGAGGGGGACCCTTTTTCGTTGGTGCACCGGTGGTGCCGAACCCGCGCGGGACTTGGGTGTGTCCGGGGCGCATCGTGACACTGCTCCCTTTTGATAACGACTCGGTGAGGGTGTCTCATCATCGCCATGGGAATGGCTTTGAAACGGCGACGAGGACGTCGCCACCCCGTTCCTTATGGGGGGCAGTGTCAAGTTGCGACCCTGTGTCAGGCGGTTGCCGCCCGGTTGTTGCGGCGGGCGAGGAAGAAGTAGAAGAGGGCTCCGACCCAGTGCGTGAGCCAGATCAGGGCGGCCCACCCAACGCGGGCCCAGCCGCTGATGCGGTCGTTGCGGATGGCGTCGATGAGCATCCAGATCCAGAAGACGAAGGCGCCGAGGGTAACGGCGGCGATGGTGAGGGGCAGGAGGAGGAGGAAGAGGAGCAATCCGAAGATGAGGAGGGTGAAGGCAATGAGTTTGATCATGAATGTGGTCTCCGCGAGGTGAGTACTCGTGGAGGTGGGGAACGGTTTCAGGAGGGTTGGGATTTTTTTGTCGGTGATGGGTGTGGATGGCTTTCCTGTTCAGGGAACGGGGTGGCGATGTCTTCATAGCCGTGGGAGGTGGCTTTGGAGGGAATCTGGCAACTGGAGTCTGGTGATTGGGAACTGCCTTTGGACCGCCGCGTGAGGGCACGCGGCCTACACTGGCAGGGGGTACTGGTGACTGGAATCTGGCGACGAGGACGTCACCGCCCCGTTCCAGGTTGGGAACGGGGAGGGCCAAGAATGGGGAGCAGTTGGCCACTGGTTGGGTTGACCGGGAAAAGACGGTGAATAATGGATGGTTGGAAAAGTCGGGAAAAAGGTTACGTACACGTATGATGTCGATGCGCACCTTCAAAGCGGGGTTCCTGCCAGCGTTGCTGCTGGGGGTGACGTCGGCGTGCCTTCAGGCGGCGGGTGGATTCGAGAAGACCGCGATGCCCTTCCTCGAGAAGCACTGCTACGAGTGTCACGGGGGCAAGAAAACCAAGGCGGACCTCAATCTGAAGGCGATCCGGGATGACGCGCGGATCCTGCCCGACCTGAAGCTGTGGCGCGGGGTGTTGCATCAGGTGAACACCGGGGAAATGCCGCCGGACAAGCATCCGAGCCAACCCACCGCGGAGGAGATCACCGCGTTCAATGCGGCGATCGAGCAGTCGATTGCCGCGGCGGAGTCCAAGCTTCCGCCGGATCCGGGTCGGGTGACCGCGCGGCGGTTGAACCGCACCGAGTACAACAACACCGTCCGCGACCTGCTCGACGTGGACTTCAACGCCTCGGAAAACTTCCCCGCGGACGACATCGGGCACGGATTCGACAACATCGGTGACGTGCTGAGCGTGTCGCCGGTGCATCTGGAAAGGTACCTGGACGCGGCGGAGGGGATCGCGGAGCGGGCGGTGGTGCTGAAGCTGCCGAAGCCGCCGGAGCGGACGACGTTCTCGATCTTTCTGGAGCCGGGCGGGTACGGGTCGGAGAACGGCACGCGGCCGGTGACGAATTCGGCGGCGGAACTGTTCGTGCGGCACACGTTCAAGGAGTCGGGTTCGTACCGGTTCCGGGTGCGTGCGGGTGCCACGAACGTGTCCGACACGGATCCGGTGCAGATGAAGCTGTTCATCGGCGAGAAGGAAGTCCTGGCGACGACGGTGACGAACACGCCGAAGAAGTGGGGTTCGTACGAGGTGGAACTGGACCTGCCGGCGGGGGAGCACCGGTTCAGCGCGAAGTGGGCGAACCGCGACACGAACGTTGCGGCGCAGACCCTGTTCATCAACGAGTTCAAGGTGATCGGGCCGAAGGACACCCGGACACCCTTCATGAAGCGGGTGGCGGGCATTGCGGCGGATCGGCCGGAATCGGAGCGGACGGCCGAGGTCGTGCGGTGGTTTTTGACGCGGACCTTCCGGCGGTTGCCGACGGCGGAGGAAATCGCGCGGTACACCAAGGTTTTCGAGGCGGGCCGGTCGGCAGCGGAGGGGAAATTCGACGGGGGAATGCAGGACCTGGTGCGTGCGGCGCTGGTCTCGCCGAAGTTCCTGTTCCGGGTGGAATTGGACAACCGGCCGACCGCGACGGAGGCGCAGGGGTTGGACGACTTCCAGTTGGCCTCGCGACTGAGTTACTTCCTGTGGAGCACCACACCGGATGACGAACTGCTGGGATTGGCGGAGAAGGGAGTCCTCTCCTCGCAACTGGAGGCGCAGGTGCGCCGGATGCTGCAGGATCCGAAGTCGATGGCGCTCGTGCAGAACTTCGGGATGCAGTGGTTGCAGCTGGAGCGGTTGGCGACGTTCCAGCCGGACTCGAAGCTGTTCCCGTCCTTCGACGAGAACCTGCGCAAGGCCATGTTACGCGAGACCGAGCTTTTCCTGGGGGAGATCCTGCGTGAGGACCGCAGCCTGCTGGATCTGGTGGACGCGGACTTCACGTACGTCAACCGGCCGCTGGCCCGGCACTACGGGATTGAATCCGAGGCCTTCAAGGGTGGAGGCGGAGGAGGTCGGCGTGGTGGTCGCGGGGGTGGCGGTGATTTCGTGCGGGTGAGTCTTCCCGACCGGAAGCGCGGCGGATTGCTGACGCAGGCGAGCATCCTGACGGCGACCTCGAATCCGACGCGTACCTCGCCGGTGAAGCGTGGCAAGTGGGTGCTCGAACAGATCCTGGGGACGCCACCGCCGCCGCCGCCGCCGAACATCCCGGGCCTGGAAGACCAGAAGGAGCTTTCGGGGACCCTGCGGCAGCGGATGGAACAACACCGCGCCAACCCGTCCTGCGCCAACTGCCACCAGCAGATGGACGCCCTGGGGTTTGCCTTTGAGAATTTCGACGCCGTCGGGCGGTTCCGGGAAGGCGACGCGGATGGGAAGATCGATCCCTCGGGAAAACTGCCGGACGGAAAGACATTCCAGGGCTCGGCGGAGCTGCGAACGATCCTGAAGGACAAGAAAGACCTTGTGGCGCGCAATCTTGCGGAGAAACTGACAACGTACGCGTTGGGCCGGGGACTGGAGTACTACGACGAGCGCGCGATCCGGAAGATCCTCGGGGACGTGGCGCGGGCGGAGTACCGGTTTTCGTCGCTGGTGGTGTCGATCGTGCAGAGCGATCCCTTCCGCATGCGGCGTGGGTTGGGGGCGGCATCGGCCGAAGCGTCGAAGGGTGGCGGTTGAGAAGAGTTTCGAACAAACATCGGAAAAGACCATGAGCACACCGATCAAACTGTCGCGGCGCACCCTGTTGCGCGGCATGGGCACGGCGCTGGCACTTCCTTGGCTGGACGCCATGGGGCCATTCCAGGCGTGGGCCGAGACGGCGACGCCGGGGGCGAAGACGGTACCCAACCGCATGGCGTTCCTGTACGTCCCGAACGGGATCAACATGGCCGACTGGAAACCCTCGGCCGAGGGCGCGCTCCCCGGGGAATTGCCGCGGATCCTGCAACCGCTGGCGGCGCACCGGAACGATTTCTCGATCCTTACCGGCCTGACGGCGGACAAGGCGCGCGCGAACGGCGACGGCGGTGGCGATCATGCCCGGGCGTTGTCGGCGTTCCTGACCGGAACGCAGCCGCGGAAGACGGACGGCACGGACATCCGCGCCGGCGTGTCGGTGGACCAGGTGGCGGCGGCGCGGTTGGCGGATCAGACGCGTTTGGCCTCGCTGGAGATCGGCACCGAGGCGGGGTCGATGGCGGGCAACTGCGATTCTGGATACAGCTGCGTGTATTCCTCGACGATGTCGTGGCGTTCGGCGACGCAGCCGTTGCCGAAGGAAGTGAACCCCAAGCTGGTCTTCGAGCGGTTGTTCGGGGCGGGTTCCCGCGAGGAACGCGTTCGGCGGGATGCACGGCGCAAGAGCGTGCTGGATCTGGTGAAGGATGACTTCGCCGACCTGAACGGCCGACTGGGCCGGAATGACCAGCGCAAGCTGGACGAGTATTTCTCGGCCGTGCGCGACCTCGAGCAACGCATCGAGCGGGCGGCGCGGATGCCGGATCCCACGATTCCGGAAGGTGTGGTCCAGCCGGCGGGTGTGCCGGGCAGCTACGAGGAGCACATCCGGCTGATGGCGGACCTGATGGTTCTGGCGTTCCAGACGGAGAGCACGCGCGTGTGCACCTTCGTGCTGGCGAACGAAGGCAGCGGCAAGCCGTACCCGTTCATTGGTGTCAGCGAGGGCCACCACGATCTCTCGCATCATCAGAACAACGCGGAGAAGAAGGAGAAGATCGCCAAGATCAACTGCTTCCACACCACGCAGTTGGCGTACCTGATGGACCGGATGAAGTCGGTGAAGGAGGGCGACGGTACGTTGCTCGATCACTGCATGCTGGTTTACGGCAGCGGCAACTCGGACGGCAACGCCCACAATCACGATGACCTGCCGATCCTGCTGGCGGGTCGCGGTTGCGGGACGATCAATCCCGGTCGGCACGTCGTGTTCCCGAAGGAAACCCCGTTGAACAACCTGTGGCTGTCCATGCTGAACCGCATGGAGATCTCGGTGCATCAACTGGGAGACAGCACCGGCGAGCTGAAGGGGGTTTGAGGCGCGAGCGGGGTGGCGACGTCCCCGTCGCCCTTCGCCAAGCTGCCCCCGGTTCGCACCTTGGAAGGCCGCCTTACTTCTGCGGGAACATTCCCGCGGTCCAACCGCCATCGACGGCGAGGGCCGCGCCCGTGATGAAGCTGGCTTCGTCGCTGGCGAGGAACAGGGCGGCGTTCGCGACTTCCTGGGGTGTTCCCATGCGTTTCTGGGCCTGGGTGGAGGCCATCTCGCGGTAGGCGGCGGCTGGATCCGGGTACTCGGCGAGGCGCGCCTTCACAAACGGCGTTTCAACCCGGCCAGGGCACACGGCATTGACGCGGACGCCAGAAGTGGCGTGGTCCAGCGCCGCGCAGCGCATCATCCCAACCACGGCGTGCTTGCTGGCCGTGTAGGCGAAGCGGTCGACGAGGCCTTCGAGTCCGGCGGTGGAGCCGGTGATCACCACGCTGCCGGAGCGGCGTTCGATCATTCCGGGCATCCATGTTTTCAGGGTGCGCAGGACGCCGGTGACGTTGACGGAAAGCAGGCGTTCGAAATCGGGGATGCTGGTCGTGAGAAGGGTTCCGACGTGTCCGATGCCGGCGTTGGCGACGAGGATGTCGACGCGCGGGATGCGGGCCAGGGCTGCGGTGAAGTCCGCGTCGGAGGTGACATCCAGGCGGATGGCTTCTCCCTGTCCGCCTTCGTCCCGGAGGAGATGGACGGTGGTGCGGGCGGCCGCCTCGTTGACGTCGGCAGCCCAGACGAGTGCGCCGGCGCGGGCAAAGGTGAGCGCGATGGCCTGACCGATGCCGGATCCCGCGCCCGTGACGAGCGCGACCTTGGAAGCGAGGGAGAAGGACATGGGGGATTTCCGTTGAAGGGAAAACTGTGGGGGAGGTGGGCGAAGTCTCAAGGTTCAAGTTCGGAGTCGGGTGGGATGGGGAGCATCTTGACACAGCCCCCGCATGCAGCGGGGTGTGAGTCCGGAACGGGGAGGCGATGTCCTCATCGGCGTGGGAGGAGGCTTTGGGAAAGGGCGACGAGGACGTCGCCACCCCGGACTGGGGTGTGAGTCTGGAACGGGGAGGCGATGTTCTCATCGCCGTGGAAGGAGGCTTTGGGAAAAGGCGACGAGGACGTCGCCGCCCCGGACTGGGGTGTGAGTCTGGAACGGGGAGGCGATGTCCTCATCGCCGTGGGAGGAGGCTTTGGGAAAAGGCGACGAGGACGTCGCCACCCCGAATCCTTTCCAAAAGGGGGCAGTGTCAAGATGCCCACACACGGCGCGTCCGTAACATCGCCAGGTCACGGCACCCGGCCTACAGCTGAATTGCCTGTCTCAACCATTGCACCCCCCCGGTCACCTTCCTAATCTGCGCGCCATGTCGAAGCCGGCGCTGGGAAGAGGCCTGGGTGCGTTGCTCGGCGGCGGCGGACGTCCATCCGCGCCGCCGCCTGCCGCGTTGGCCCCATTGCCGACGACGGCCGTGTCGTCCGGACTGGCAGCCGCTGCACCGGAGAATGGCGTCCGGAAGGTGTCCCTGGACCGCGTGGTGCCCAGCCCGCTCCAGCCGCGACGCGACTTCACGGAGGAATCCCTCCGTGAACTGGCCGACTCGATCCGGGAGCAGGGGATCATCCAGCCGCTGGTGGTGCGTCCGGTGGGTGAGCGGTTGGAACTGATCGCGGGTGAGCGACGGTGGCGTGCGGCGCGGTTGGCCGGGCTTTCCGAGGTGCCGGTGATCGAGCGTCCGGCGACGGATCGCGAAGTGCTGGAGTTGGCGCTGATCGAGAACCTGCAGCGGGAGAACCTGAATCCGCTGGAGGAAGCCAATGGCTACGCGCAGTTGCAGTCGCAGTTCAATCTCACGCAGGAACAGGTGGCGCAGAAGGTGGGCCGCAGCCGCGTGGCGGTGACGAACGCCCTCCGCCTCCTGAAACTGGCTCCCGCCTTGCATGACCTGCTCCGTACGGGGCAGCTCTCGGTCGGGCACGCGAAGGTGTTGCTCGGGTTGCCCGATCCGGCGCTTCAGATTTCCGCGGCCGAACAGGTCCGCCAACGCGGCCTGAGTGTCCGGCAGACCGAGGAACTGGTCACCCAGATGCTCGCCCCGAAGACGGCCGCGCCCGCGACCTCGACCACGACGGTTTCGGTCAGCCGGGATCCCCATGTCCTCGATGTGGAGAACCGCCTGCGCGAGCGGCTCGCGACGAAGGTCGGCGTCCGGTACCGCGCCGGGCGCGGGTCGATCGAGATCCGCTTTGGTTCGGACGACGAACTCAACCGTGTCCTCGAGGTGCTCGGCATCCAGATCGACTGACGATCAACCCCCATTTCCCCGCTTTTCTTCCCTCCGAAACCCTCCCTTCCCCGCATGCTCAACTCGCAGGAATTCCGCAACGGTGTCGCCGACCGCCTCGATGCAGTCGCCGCCAAGGTCCCCGCCCTCAGCGCCTTCGTCGGGCTCGACGGTTTCGTGGATGAGATCCTCCATGTCGTCGACAAGCGTTATGACGCGGAGCGGTTTGACCGGGTGCCGACGATCGCGGCTTACGGCGCGCGGCTTTCCGCGGCGGCGGGTCATTCCACGAACGTGGAGTTGGTGAACGTCCTGACGAAGCTGGGCGGGAACGGCCCGATCATGGCAAACGCCCTGGCGAGCCTCGGATTGCGGGTAAGCTATCTCGGCGCGCTGGGTTATCCCGCGCTGCATCCGGTGTTCGAGGGGTTCAGCCGCCGTGCGGATGTGGCGTCGATCTGTGGACCTGGCCTGACGGACGCCCTCGAATTCGAGGACGGCAAGATCATGGTCGGGAAGCATTACACGCTGAAGGAGGTCAACTGGGCGAACATCTGCAACCGGTACGGCAAGGACCGGTTCGCCCTGAAGTTCGCCTCGGCCGACCTCGTGGGCTTCGTGAACTGGACGATGCTGCCGTACATGTCGGACATCTGGGCGGCGATCCAATCGGACCTCCTGCCGGGCCTGCTGGGCGAGCGGCGCAAGATCTTCTTCGACCTCGCAGATCCCGAGAAGCGCACGGCGGCGGACATCCAACGGGCGCTGGATCTGATCGTGCGGTTCCAGTCGCGGTTCGACGTGATCCTGGGGTTGAACGAGAAGGAAGCCTACGAGATCGCGCGTGTTCTGGGACTCGATGCGTCGCATCGCGACTGGCAGGGGTTGGCGCAATTGGGCCTCGAGATCCAGAAGCGTGTCGCGGTCGATACGCTCGTCATCCATCCGGTGGCCTATGCACTGGCGGTTTCGAATGGGCAGGCCGACGTTGTGGAAGGTCCGGTCTGCCGCAAGCCGATGATCACGACGGGGGCGGGCGATCACTTCAACAGTGGCTTCTGTCTCGGCAAGTTGCTGGGGCTTTCGAATGCCGACTCCGTGCTCTGCGGCGCGACGACCAGCGGTCATTACGTCCGCACGGCGGAGAGCCCCCGCGTTTCCGACCTGAGCCAGTTGATGCGCCGCTGGCCTGCCGAGTAACCCATCGCTTTCCGTTCCAGAACTCCATCGCGATTTCACATGGTCCTGCCCGTTGTCAAATACGGTCACCCGGCCCTGCGCCAGAAGGGTGCCCGCATCCCCCAGGTCACTGACGAGACCCGTCAGTTCGTCGCCGACATGTTCGAGACCATGCGCCATGCGCATGGCGTGGGGCTCGCCGCCCAGCAGGTGGGACGGGCGTTGCAATTGGCGGTCATCGACGTCCGCGGCGTGACGGACCGGCCGTCCCAGCTCTGGATCGACGGTCACCCCGCCAGTGTCGATGCCTTCATGCCCCTCGTGCTCATCAACCCGACCGTGACGCCGGTGGGCGCTCGCGTCCGCGGACCCGAGGGTTGCCTCAGTTTTCCGGAGATCTACGGCGACGTGGAACGGCAGGGCGAAGTCGAGGTCACGGCCTGGAACGAACGCGGGGAGGAATATCGGTTCAAGGCGGGCGGCCTGCTTGCCCGCGCCGTCCAGCACGAGATCGATCACCTGAACGGCATCCTGTTCATCGACCGGATGGATTCGGCGACGCGTGCGGATGTGCGTCCGGACGTCGAAGCCCTCCTTGCGGAAACGAAGGCGCGGATGGCTAAGAAGTAGATGCCGCGCCCCGGTTGAAGGCGACGCAATCCGTGTACTTCACGCCGGTGCCGCCGAAGAGGTCGAGGGCCGAGCCGATGGTGAGGTGGACGCGGCCCCCGCTGATCCTCTGGACCGTGGCGAGATCCTCGATGGATTTCGCGCCCCCGGCGTAGGTGGCCGGGATGGGCGACCATTCGGCGATGCGGGCCACGAGTTCGGTGTCGATGCCACGACAGAGGCCCTCGACGTCGACGGCGTGGACGAGGAATTCGTCGCAGGCGTTGGCCAGGCGCTGGAACGTCTCGGGTCCGAGTTGCACGTCGGTGAACTTCTGCCAGCGGTCCGTCACCACCCAATAGGCGTTGTCGCGAAGGCGGCAGCTGAGGTCGAGGACGAGGCGTTCGCGTCCGATGGAGCGGGTGAGCTGATCGATGCGCGACCAATCGACGCATCCATCGCGAAAGGCCCAGGACGTCACGATGACATGCGAGGCCCCGGCATCGAGCCACGCGCGCGCATTGTCTCCGTTGACGCCGCCGCCGTACTGGAGTCCGCCGGGCCAGGCCCCAAGGGCTTCGCGGGCGGCCTGGTCGTTGCCGGGTCCGAGCGCGATGACATGGCCGCCGGTGAGGCGATCCTCGCGGTAACGCGCGGCAAACCACGCCGGGGGAAGGTCGGATTCGAAATTGGTGCGGACGCCATTGCCGGAGTCGCTCAGGGAGCCTCCGACGATCTGGACGACACGGCCACCGCGAAGATCGATGCACGGACGGAACACGGAGTGAAGGTCCGGGAATCCGGGCCGGGGGAAAAGCAAAAGCCCGTGTGCAAGTAGGGAGTTCCAGTTCCCAGATGCCAGTTTTCTGCGGCCGCACCTTTGGCTCTTGGCTACCCGTTCGAACGTCTTCGGGGTACCGCGCTCCTGCCCCGAAGGGGCAACCGGTGAAAGCCCGGGGTGTAACCCCGGGGACCACGCCACACAGCTTGCTCCGTGCCCTGAAGGGGCACACGGGACAGGGTGCGTGTGGTCACCGTTCGCCCCGTTGGGGCGAGGTATCGTTGGGGTGGGGTGACCCAGGGTTCCGCTCCGCTCCACCGCTGGGCTATCGCCGTGCGCCGCGTTGCGGCGAAGGCGGGCGTGGGATGTCATGGATTGTAGGCTGCGTTCCCCCACGCGGCGGGATCATGGAGTGCGCCGGGTGAGGGCACCCGGCCTGCAGACACGTCGATTGAAGGCCGCGTGCCCTCACGCGGCGGGATCATGGACCTTCGCCGGGTGGGGGCACCCGGCCTTCAGGGCGGGGGCGGGTTCAATGAAAAAGCCCGCACAGCGGTGATGCCGTGCGGGCTTTGAAAGGCAATCGCAGGGATTACTTCCGGCGGCGGGCGGCCCAGATGAGGCCGGCGGTGCCGAGGCCGAGCAGCGCCCAGGTGGACGGCTCGGGAACAACGGCCACACCCTCAGCGAACGTGGTGGCGACGACGATGTTGTCGACGGTCAGGACCCCGGGGGCACCGGTGGTGACGGATGTGCCCTGGCGGAGGGCGGCGGCTTCGATGAGTTCGCCGGCACCGTAGGCGGCAACGTCCGTGGCCGTGATGCTCGTGCTGGCCTCGGACTCAGGATTCAACCACAAGGTGGTCCGGTCGGTGGCCAGGTCGTACTTGATGCCGACCATGTAGGTGGTGTTCAGGGCCAGATCCATCGGGTACTCGACGGTGCCCGCGCTGCTCCAGGCCTCGTTGGAAAGGCTCATGCGGAAGGATCCGGGG
Organism: Verrucomicrobiales bacterium; assembly: GCA_027489875.1. Classification (GTDB taxonomy): domain Bacteria; phylum Verrucomicrobiota; class Verrucomicrobiia; order Limisphaerales; family UBA9464; genus UBA6176. Next base: position 4,634 of record JAIXZE010000290.1, on the reverse strand, counting down.
GCGGCCCCTTCGACGGTGGCACCGACGCGGGCGTAGAACTGGTTGGCCACGGTCGACTTCAGATGGAAGAAGTAGGAACCGACGCCCACGGGCGGCGCGCTGAAGGAGACCGTGAAGGAAGCGTAGATTGCCGAGGTGTTGTCCGCCGTGACATCGAACGTGGAGGACAGCAGGCGATTCAGATCTTCGCGACCGCCAGTGGCATCGCCCTGATTGATGACGGCCTGGCCGCCAACGACGGCGAGGGCCTCTGTTCCGCTGTGGTTGCGCCAGGCACCACCGGAAAGAGTGATGAGGGCACCGTTGTCGTAGGAAAACGATTCGGTCAACAGCACGTCGGCGCGTGCGAGGGTGCCGAGGGCCGCGAGGCCGGTAAGGAACAGGATTGTGCGATTCTTCATGCGCTCTCCAAGGCTGAGGTTTAAGACCCTGCGAGATTCACCAAGTGGAAGGATTTGTCGAGGATCGGTTTCCGCGCAGGGAGGCATGTGGGGTGGGATGGATGGGAGGCATTCATGGGATGCATGCGCGAGGCGATGGAGTGGATCCGTGGGCCTGCCGGGTGAGGGCACCCGGCCTACAGACTTGTGGATTGCAGGCCGCGTGCCCCCACGCGGCGGGATCCCGATCCTCCCCCCGCCTTCAAGGCTTGGCGGGCTGGAGCACAGCCAGACCCTTGATCAGATCCAGGGCGCGGCCGAGCACCGGGTCGCGGATGACCTTGGGTGTTTCGGCGGTCGTGGCGGGGGGCACGTTGGAGACGGCCACCCCCTCGTTGACCGCGCGACGCTGGCGGACGAGGTCAGCTTCGGTGACACGCCGTCGGATCTGGATCGTGCCGACGACCTGATTGGTGGTCGAAGGGTCGTTCGAACTGCTGGTGATGGCGGTGTAGGGATCCGAAAGGTAGGCGCGTTCCTGCTCGGGTCCGACGCGGACGGCGATGTCGGGTTGGACACCATCGGGGCCGAGGATCTGGTTCTCTCCGGCGCGGATGCGGGCGGTGGCCAGTCGCAGCCGTCGGCCATCGGCGAGGGGGAGTTCCTGGTAGACGGCGGCCTTGCCGGCAGTGCGGTTGCCGATGACGAGTCCGACGTTGGCGGACCGCAGGGCCGCCGCAAAAGCCTCGGCAGCACCATGGGTCTCGCGGTTGACGAGGACGGTGACGGGAAGGTCGAAGGTGGATTCCTTGGCGGAGCCGCGGACGATGCCTTCGCCCCAGTCGAGGATGGGGGTTTCGGGAGCGACGAGGAGGTTGGCGGCATTGGCGGCACCGGCGTAGTCGGTCCCACCGGCAAAGCGGAGGTCGAGGATCAGGCCGCGGGAACCGGTGGTGAGATTCGTGTCGCGGAGGACGGCGGCGAGCTGGGGACCGAGGCCCAGGCTGACCTGCCCGATGCGGACGTAGAGGCAGCCGGGATCGAAGACCCGTTTGTCGGCGATGGCAGCGGCGTCACTTTCCTCGTTCACGGTTTCGTTGGGTTCGAGGATGCGGCCCTGGACGCGGTTCAGGAGCGCCTGGGTGGCTGCGGCGTCGAGTTCGGCCTCGGAAAGGTCGCGGACGTGTTTGCGGAGGAGGTCGCGCAGTTCGTTGAGCGGAGGCAGGGTGGACGCGGACGGGGTGTCCGCACCGAGGTGAAGGGCGGAGGCGAGGATCAGGGAGCAGGCTGCAATGCGTCCAAACATGCCGCGCAATGGATGGACGGGATTCGGTCCTTAGGCAATGGCGGGGAGTTGGAAGGACGAAGATTTCAGTTTGAGGCTTGGGTCTGCCGCGCCGGGTGAGGGCACCCGGTCTCCAGCCTTGTGGATTGTAGGCTGCGTGCCCCCACGCGGCGGAAGGAGGCGCCGGGTGAGGGCACCCGGCCTACAGCGGGAGTTCCGAGTTTCAAGGTTTCAGCGCGGCTATTGCATATGGCTTCGGGGAGGCGAGAATGGACGGGTTATGAGTGCGCGGATCGTAGCCATCCTTTTTGTGGTTCTCAGCCTGGGGCTCGGAGCCGGTCTGTACGTGGTTCTCGACAAGGCCTCCAAGGAGCGCGCTGCCGCGGCCGCTGCGGCAGACCAGTTGAAGGCGGAGTTGGTGCGGTCGGAGTCGCGATTGAACGAGCAGGTGAAGGTGAACGCATCGCTGGAGACGAACCTGGTGCGGCGGGTGGAAGAGGTGGGGTTGATCTCGAACAAGCTCCAGTTCATCTCGTCGGAGCTGGCCAAGACCGAGGAAGAGGCGAAGGCGGCTGCGGAGAAGGCCCGGCTTGAATTGGAGGAACGCGAGAAGCGGATCGTGGGACTGAAAGGCGAGAAGGATGAACTGACGGCGCGTCTGGACGAGATGAGCCTCAAGATCCAGGGCCTGCGGACCCAGATCGCCGAGACCGAGCGGCGCTTGGCATCGAGCGAGGGCGATCGCGAGGTCCTGAAGAAGGAACTGCGGCGGATGCTGGCCGAGAAGGCCGACCTGGAGAAGCGCTTCGCGGATCTGTCGGAGGTGAACCAGCAGATCCGGAAACTGCGCGAGGAAGCCTACGTGGCGCGCCGCATGGAGATCATCCGGAAGGGGGTCATCAACTTCGACCAGAAGGGCGCGATGCTGTTGCAGCAGGGCATCCGGAGGAACGTGGCAACGAATCCACCGCCGACCGATGGCCGGTTGAACGTGGAGCTCAAGCCAGATGGTACCGGACGCGTGCTGCCTGCGGAGCCGGTACAGAAGTAGGCCCCTCAAGGGCCTGCCAGCGGGAGTCGAAGGCAGGCGGCTTCGCGGTCGTTGCGGACGAGGAGGAGGTCGCCGGCGAGGGCGATCGGGTTCCATGTCTTGGCCTCGAACACGGCGCGCTGGGCAAGTTCGCCAGGACCGTCGTGCGTGGGCTTCAGGAGCAGGACCTTGCCCTGTTCGGACATCAGCAGGAAGAGGTCCCCGACGCGAAGGCCCTGGCCGTGTCCGTAGCGGCCTTCCTTCCAGTAGGCTTTGGAGCCATCCACGGCGAGGCCGGTAAGGATGCCATCGTCGAGACCGACGAGCAGGTCGCCGATGACGACCGGGTTGCCGAACTTGCACTTCAGGCGTCGGGAGGTCCAGACGGTGCCCGGGGCGGCAGCAGCCGGGGTGAATTCCAGGACGGTGGTGCCTACGTTGTATCCGGCGCTGACCGCGATGCGGTTGGTGGTGAGGAGGACGGGATTGGCGACGAGCGGCATGCCGGTGCCGAAGGACTGATGCCAGAGTTCCTGTCCGGTGGACGGATCCAGGCCGACCACGGAGCGGGAACCGTAAGCCACGAGTTGGGGGCGTCCGGCCAGTTCGAGGAGGGTGACGGAGCCGTAGCTGGAGCCGTGGCTGCCGGCGGCCCAGGCGACCTTTCCGTCGGCGGCGTGAAAGGCCCACACGGACGTGCGGCCGGCGGCCTGGACGATGACGAGGTCACCGACGCAGAGGGGCGAGGAGGTGAATCCCCATTCCGGAACGGAGCATTGCGCGAGGTTGGTGAGGGATTGGGACCACAGGGGTTTTCCGCTCAGGCGATCCAGGCACGAGAGCGTGCCGAGGGCACCCAGGGCGAAGAGGCGGTTGCCTGAAACCGTGGGGGTGGCCCGCGGGCCTTCGCCGGCGATGGTGGTGTTGTACCGGCCGGGGTACTTGTGCTCCCACACGGGCTTGCCCGTCGTGAGTTCGTACGCGGTCACACGTTCGTCCTCGTTGGCCTGTTCCTGCGTGTAGGCGATGTCGCCCGCAGTAACGAAGCCCGACCAGGCGGAACCCACCGGACGACGCCAGAGTTCGACGGGACCGTTGGTGGACCAGTCGGTGGCGAGGCGCACATTGCGGATCACGGCGTTGCGGTCGGGTCCGAGGTACTGTGGGTAATCCGAACGCGGGGTGGTGGTGAGGGCGGGCCGGGGTGGCGTGGATTCGGGAGCGACGGAGGGCGTCGGGTTGGTCGCGGTGGTGGGGCCGGCCTTCCAGCGGAATTCAAAGATGGGGAGCAGATCGCCGCTGACGCCGGTGATCCGGAACAGGGAGGAAAGGGCGGCAGCGAGACCGAGGAAGCTGCCAACGCCGGCGCGGCGCCAGGATTTCGGGGCGTCGGAGAGGAGTCCCCACCAGAGGAGGAGCAAGGGAACGACTGTGACGAGGGTGGCGATGAGGGTGAGGTTGCGCTGCTGGTGGGAGCGCGAGGGATCGAGACTCACCACGGCCATGGTACCGGCGCCGATGGCAAGGATGACGATGGCGATCCACCATCGGATCGGGCGAGGGGAGGTGGGAAGTGAGCCATCTGCCATATGTGGGGAACAGTTGGCCGGGATGGGATCCAGGTTTCAAGGGTGGCGTAAATGTGGTGGATGTCCGGGTCGCCGTGTGAGGGGCTTTGCGAGAGGGCGACGAGGACGTCGCCGCCCCGGTTTGGGATCTGGCTCTGGAACGGGGAGGCGATGTCCTCATCGCCGTTGTTGGGGAGCTTTGGGAGAGGGCGACGAGGACGTCGCCGCCCCGGCTTGGGATCTGGCTCTGGAACGGGGAGGCGATGTCCTCATCGCCGTTGGGGGGAGCTTTGGGAGAGGGCGACGGGGACGTCGCCGCCCCGGTTGTGTTGGCTGTGGCAGGTTGCGGGCGGCGGTGTGTCGGATTTCCG
>JAIXZE010000286.1 GCA_027489875.1 Verrucomicrobiales bacterium | reverse complement strand
CTGAGGGTGATGTTCTTCACGGAACACGAGATTAGTGTGCACTGCTTTCGTGTCAAAGGGTCGTATGAGCGGAAGGGGCCAACGGCGGGGGCAGGGTTACGGGATCGGGATCGAACTCGATTCTTTCCCGTGAGTTCTCGATACCGATGCCGATGCCGATACCGATGCCGATGCCGATACCGAAGGGGGGTGTCTGTCGCCCCGCTGGGGCTGGTTGGTCAACGCGTGCGGGGTCCCACGGCTGACGCCGTGGGCTATCGTCTTTCGGCCCTCCGGGCCTGAGGCGGGTGATGGCCTCCCTCAGATCCCAGCGAGGGGGCTGGCCGGGCTTATCGTGTGTCGGGGGTGGGTCGGGGTGAGATGGGGTAGATGGCTGTTCCCTCGGTATCGGGATCGCAATCGGGATCGGGATCGAACTCGATTCTTCTGCTTTGAATTCTCGATACCGATGCCGATGCCGATCCCGATGCCGACGCGTGGGGCCTGGGGCGGTCGCGGGCTTCCCTTAGATCCCCGCCAGGGGGCTGTTGGCGTCGCCGAAGTGGGTGAGGGGGACGTCCATCTTCTGGAGGAGGGCGAGGTAGAGGGCACAGGCCTTGCGGTGGTCGTCGCCCTTGTCGAGGTAGTGGAGGGTGCGGCCGGTGGCGAGGGTGCCGCCGAGGCCGCCGACGGTGAGGACGGGGAGTCGGGTGGAGTCGTGCTTGTTCCCGGACCACATGTTGGACAGGAACATCAGGCAGGAATGGTCCAGGACGCTGCCGTCGCCTTCCTTCATGGAATCGAGGAGGCCGGCAAGGTAGGCGAGCTGGCTGCAATAGAAGCGGGTGATCCGTTCGAAGTCGTCGGTGAGGTCGTTGTGGGAGGCGAGGTGGTGGGCGAGCTTGACGTCGAGGAACGGGTAGAAGAGGCCGGACAGATCCCGGCAGAGGAGCAGGGAGACGACGCGGGTCTTGTCGGTCTGGAAGGCAAGCGCGGTGATGTCGCACATGAGTTTCATGTGCTCGCGGATGTCCTCGGGGAGGCCGTTGTCGGGTCGCTTGAGGGTGAAGAGGGGCGTGCCCTTGTCGCGGGCGCGATCGGCGGCGCGGCCGGAGTCGGAGCGCATGCGGTCGACGCGTTTTTCGACCTCGCGGACGCTGGTGAGGTATTCGTCGAGCTTGGCCTTGTCGGTGGAGCTGATGCGGCGGCCGAGGCTGGCGGAGTCGTCCTTGATGCGGTCGAGGATGCTCTGGGTGCGGTGGGAGCCGCGGTTCTCGAAGAGGCTGTCGAAGGCGAGGGAGGGGTAGACCTCCATGGGGACGGGGGAATCGGCGCTCTGCCACGAGATGTGGGAGCTGTAGGCCATGGAGAAGTTCGTCTCGTGATAGCCGGTGATGGGCTGCTCGCATCCGAGGACCATGGAGGGCTGGATGGAATCCTGGCCGATATGGTTGGCGAGGACCTGATCCATGCTGATGCCGCCGCGGAGGACGGCTCCCTTGAGGAGGGGCGCGCCGGAGAGGAGGTTGCCGGTCTGGCCGGGGTGGATGCCGACGCCGACGGCGGACCGGTTGAAGAGGCCGTCGATGAAATTCATCTTGGTCTTCAACGCCTCCATGGGCTGGAGGCTCTTGCCGAGTTCCATGTCCTTGCCGTGGCCCTTGGCCCACCAGTGGTGGGAATTCACGCCGTTGCCCCAGAACAGGGCGGCGAAGCGTTTCGGGAAGGGGCCGGGGGCGCTGCCGCGCGTGGGTTCGTCGCCGAAGGCGGGAACGGATTCCAGCCACGGTAGCGACATGGTGACGCCGACGCCGCGGAGGAAGGTGCGCCGCGTCAGGTGGAGACGGCGGTGGGCGGTGGATGGATTCCCGGTGGGGGTGTTCATGGCGGGGAGGTGTTACTTCGTGGCGAGAATCTCGGGGGCCCGTTTGTGGAGGAACTGTGGGCTGGTAACGACGCCTTCGACAAGGCTTCCGATGCGTTCGCCGTTTTTGGAAAGCCGGGTGCGGAGATCGCGGACGGTGGGTTCGTCGGAAAGGATCAGGCTGCGGCCGAGGGCGTAGGCGAGGAGCTTGCGGCAGACGTTGTCGAGGAAGTCCTCGCGGCGGTGGGCGGCGATATAGGTGCGGAGGCCGTCGAGGCCGCTGCCGGTCGACCCGTTGGGGAAGGTGGCGGAGGTGTCGACCGGGTGGTCACCGAGATCGCGCAAACGGCGTTCGCCGACGGGGCCGAAGCCTTCGAACACGAGGCCGAGCGAATCGAAGCGCCGATGGCACGAGGCGCAGGACGGATCGGCGCGGTGACGTTCGAGCGTCTGGCGGAGCGTGAGTTCGCCGAGGTGGGCTTCGTCGGCGGGGAGTTCGGGAACGGCAGCGGGCGGCGGTGGGATCCGTTCGCCGAGGACGCGGCGGGCGATCCAGTAGCCGCGTTTGACGGGGCTGGTACGGAGGCCGGGGGAATTCGCGGTGAGGAAGACCGACATCGAGAGGAGCCCGCCGCGGCCGTAGGTGCGGGCATCGCGGACGCGGACCCAGGGTTCGCGGGCATCCAGCGGGAAGGGCATGCCGTAGTGGCGGGCGAGGGGGGCGTTGACGAAGGTGTCGGGCGCGTCGAGGAGGTCGGTGACGGGGCGGTTGGCGCGGAGGACATCTTCGAGGAAGCGGATGGGCTCCTCGAACATCGATTGGCGCAGGGTGTCGTCGAAGGTGGGGAAGCGGGCGCGATCGACGGCGTTGTGTTCCTCGAAGCGGCGGAAGTCGAGCCAGTGGCCGCCGAACTCGACGGCGAGACGGCGGGCGCGCGGGTCCTGGAGCATGCGGCGCGCTTCGGCGGCGATG
>JAIXZE010000227.1 GCA_027489875.1 Verrucomicrobiales bacterium | reverse complement strand
GTGAACGCAGGCAACACGGTGTTGTTGCGTTTCCATTCGAAGGTGAGGGGTTCCAGGCCGAAGGCGTCGACGGTCAGTGTGAGGGGTTGGCCCGCGATGACGACGGTGGGATCGAGATCCGCCGTGACTTGCGGTGCGACGTTCCGGGTGAGCGAGAAGGGCAGGAGGCCCGCGAGGGTTGCCGGGAACGACGGGGGCACGCCCACGCCGCCGAGCGTGACGGCGAGGATTCGGCTGATGCCGACGGGTTGGCCGGCTTCGAGCGCCTCCTCGAAAGAGGATCCCGCGGCCGATTGCCAGACGCGGACCTGCACCACAGCGGACGAACCCGGCGCGAATCCGGGGATCGCACGGACGCCCCCGCGCCAGTATCCGGCGGCGGCACCGGTGGCGAAGGGAACAACGCCGGGCACCGGTTGGAGGGTGGCCGGCGTGGCTCCGGCGTAAAGCTGGGCAAAGTAACCATCACCGGCGAGAAGGGTGACGCCGTCTTCGGCGGTGACCGGTGTACGAACGCCGACGTTGCTGAACTGGATCGTTCCGCCGGGTCCATTGACGATGACGACGGCGAAGCGGCTGACCACCGAGCCCGCGGGATTGGAGATGCGGACACGGTAGGATCCGGAGGCTTCCGGTGTCGCGGCCGCGACGTTCAGGGAGGATCCGGTTTGTCCGGCGAGCAGTTCCCCGTTTCGTTCCCACGCATACGACAGCGGCGTAGAGCCCGCCGCGCCCACGGAGATCGAGAAACTGTCGCCGGCGGCGATGGTGACGTCCGCAGGTTCGGTGACGATCGAGGGCGGGACGACGACGTTCAGGATGGCGGCCGGGGTGGAGACGATGGACCCGCCGGCATTGGACACCTGCACGGTGTACTCACCTGCGTCGGCGGGGCCTGCCGCCGGAATCTGGAGGAGGGGACCGGTGGCGAAGGCGATGTTCTGCCCGTTGCGACGCCACTGGTAGGCGAGGGGCGCAGAACCGGCGGCTTCCACAGAGAAGGTGGCCGGACTGCCGAGGGTGACCACCTGAGGCAGGGGCGCACGGGTGATCGAAGGCGGGACGACGACGGTGACGCGGATCGGGCCGCTGCTGGCTTCACCATGGCCGTTCCGGATCACGACGGCATAGTCGCCCGTATCGCTGGGTTCCGCGGGTCCAAGGTTGAGTGTCGGACCTGTGGCGCCTGGGATCGGGTTTCCACCGAAGGTCCACGCATAGGTGAAGGGTTGAAGTCCGGTGGCTCCGACCGTGAGGACGAGCGGTTGTCCGGCGATGACCGCGAAGGAGGTGAGGGGTTGATTGATCTGCGGGGCGACCTGCCGGGTGAGGGAAAACGGCAGCAGGTTGTTCATGGTCGCCGGGAACGAGGGCGGCACGCCTGCGCCACCAAGCGTCACCGGAAGCATGGCAGACAATCCCACGGCGGCACCCTGCTGGACTGCTGCTTCGAACGTATTCCCGGCGGCGGTGGGCCAGACGCGGGCCTGGACAAAGGCGGCGGATCCGGGAGCGATCCCGGGGACGTTCCGGACGCCACCGCGCCAGTAGCCGGGGACGGTCGCGGAGAATGGCACCGCACCGCTGACCGGCACGAGGTTGGCGGCGGACGTGCCTGCGTAGAGTTGGGCGAGGTAGGCGTCGCCAGAGAGCAGGGTGGTGCCGTCTTCGGCGGTCACGACGGCGCGGGCGGCGGTGTTGCTGAACTGGATGCTGCCGCCGGGTTCCTCGACGACGACCACCGCGAAGCTGCTGGTGACCGTTCCGTAGCTGTTCGAAATGGCGACACGATAGGCACCCGCGTGGCTCGGGGTTGCCGACAGCAGGTTGTAGGTGGCGTTCGTCGCTGCGGGAATATCGGTTCCGTTGAGTTGCCACTGGTACCGGAGGGGCGCGCCCCCGTTGGCTTCCACCGAGAGTTGGATCGGGCCTCCCAGCGGCACGGTTGTGCTTGCCGGTTGCGCGGTGATCTGGGGAGGGATGGCCAGGGAGAGGTTGAAGGCTCCCATGCCGGTGAGGACGGCAGGCAGGCTCGGCGGAGATCCAGCACCTCCCGTGGTGGGAATGAAGATCACCGAAGAAGTTCCCACCTTGCTGCCGGCGCTCCGGGCTTCCTCGAATGTGCGCCCGCGTCCCGTTTCCCAGACGTGCACCCGGGCATGGGCGGGCGCACCGGGCACCACGGTCGCGATCTTGCGGGTACCTCCACGCCAGTAGCCCGCGATGTTTCCGGTGTTGAAGGGGACCGCGGCCCCGATCGGGGCCAGGGCCTCGGCGGTTGGACCCGCATAGAGCTGGGCAAGATACCGGTCTCCCGCCAAGGGGGTGGTGCCATCCAGATCATACACTTTCTGCTGGAGGACACCGTTCGAGAAGGAAATGACCGCGCCGGTGTCGGCCACATCGACAATGGACAACCGACTGGTGACCGAGAGCCCGCTCCCGTTGCGCGCCACGAGGCTGTAAGAACCCGCATCACCCAGCGTGATGGCGTCGAACGTCAGGTTCTGTTGGGTCTTCCCGGGGATGGCGATCCCGTTCCATTGCCACTGGTAGGTCAGGGATGTACCGGAGACCACCGGGCTGAGGGTAAGGCTACTGCCGGGCAAAAGGGTGGTCGTCAGCGGCGGTTGGGTAACGATGGCCGGTGCCTGGGCAAGTGCACGGAAGAGGCTGGCCGTCGTGCAAAGGCAGAACAGCAACACCAGGATTCGGGTGGACATTGTCTTTTCGGATGGGTGCCTGGACGCCTGCTCCGTGTTTGGTCTGACAGACAACGACAGACCCCAACCGATCCCCCCACGAGCAGCACCTCCAGTACGAACCTAAGGCTCACAGTCCGCTGGAAGGACGTGGTTCTGTCAACGCAGGTTTTGGCCACCAGGGACTGTGCGTTGTGCGGGTTCCTGCCTATCCTCATCCGGTGGAAAGCTTCTGTGATACACATGCACATCTCGATTTTCCCGACTTCAGCGGTGACATCGACGCCGTGCTCGAGCGTGCCCGTGTCGCGGGCATCGATCGCATCGTGACCATCGGTTGCGACGTGGAGAGCAGCCAGCGGGCCATCGCATTGGCGGAACGTCACGCAGGCGTGTTTGCCGCTGTCGGGTGGCATCCCGGTTACGTGATGGCGGCTCCCGACGATGTGCGGCCGTGGCTGCGTGACATCGCGAAGCACCCGCGCGTGGTGGCCATCGGCGAGTGCGGCATCGACCATTACCGGCTCCCGTCCGCGGAAGCCGGCGGAACAGCGGCGGAAGATGAACGGATGAAGGCCCAGCAGGAACGGATCTTCCGCCAGCAGTTGGAGGTTGCCGCCGAGGTTGGCCTGAACGTCGTGGTCCACCAGCGGGCCGCACACCGGGCGGCGATGGACATCTTCCGTCCGTTTGCCGATCGGGTCCGCGGCGTCTTCCATTGCTTCGTGGGAACCGTTGCGGAGATGGAGGAGGTGGTCGCCGTGGGATCGATGGTGAGCTTCACCGGGATCCTCACCTTCAAGAACGCCGCGGAAGTGCGGACGACGCTTGCGGCGGCACCGGCGGACCGGATCCTTTTCGAGACCGATTGCCCGTATCTGGCGCCTGTTCCCTATCGCGGGAAGCGCGCGGAGCCGGCGTACGTGCGGGACATCGCCCTGAAGGCTGCGGAGGTCCGCGGCGTTTCGTTGGCGGCGCTCGCGGAACAGGTGGCGCTCAACACGGCGGCGTTCTTCCCGCGGATGCGCTGACGCTCCGCTGCAACCATGCAGGAACGATCTCGGGCAGTGAACCGACCCTCTCCGGCAAGGGTGTTTTGCAGCCATGAACAGGCGGTCTGCAGCAAGTCTACGGGCGCATCTTGACACTGCCCCCGCATGGAACAGGGTGGCGACGTCCTCGTCGCCGTTCCAAAGCCATTTCCAAGGCGATGAGGACATCGCCGCCCCGTTCCCAGTCTCGAACGGGGGCAGTGTCAAGATGCGCCCCAAGTCTACGGTTTTTGATGCATGCGCCGGGTGAGGGCACCCGGCCTCCAGCCCTGCGCGAGGCATTCTCCGTCATCCAACGGCGTGGATGCGGCTCAGGGCGCGGCGAGTTCCTCGGCCGGGTAGGTCCAGATCTCGGCGAGGGTCGGGTGATAATGCGGAATGGCGGCGAACTGGGCGGCGGTGAGTCGTGCCGCAATGGCCACGGTGACCTCGTGGATGAGTTCACCGGCCTGGGGGCCGACGCAGGCCCCACCCAGGATTTCGCCGGAACCCGAGGCGGCGAGGAGCTTCACGAAGCCTTCCTGACAGCCGAGGATCATGGACTTGCCGTGGTCGTTGAAGGGATAGCGGGCGACCCGGACGGCGATCTGTCGATCGGCGGCTTCCCGCTCGCTGAGGCCAGTGACCGCAACGCCCGGATCCGTGAACACGACCTGGGTGAGCATCCGGTGGTCGATCGCTACCGGCAGCCCGGGGTTGAGGAGATTCCGCGCGGCGAGTTCCGCCTGTTGGATGGCGATGTGGACGACATCATGCGGTCCGCAACAGTCGCCTGCCGCGAAGATGTGGCTCGCGCTGGTCCGCTGGAACTCGTCGGTCTGGATCTGTCCTGTGGGGGACACCGCCACGCCGGCCTTGTCGAGGCCCAGGTGATCCGTTGCCGGACGGCGGCCGAGGCCATGGAAGACCTCCTCCGCGGCGATGGTAACCTCGCGGCCGGCTTCCTCGAACAGCACCTCCTTCTCGTGTCCGCGGCGTCGCACATCGAGGAGGCGGGTGTCCGTGAAGACCTGGAGGCCTTCGCGGTCGAGGGCCGATTCGAGTTCATCGGCCAGGTCGTGGTCGAAGCCCCGGAGAAGGTTTGGACTGCGCTGGACGATGGACACGAGCGAACCCATCCGGGAGAAGAACTGGGCGAATTCGAGGGCCACGGCACCGCCGCCGAGGACGACGAGCGACTCGGGAATCCGCTGGAGTTGCAGTGCGGAGTCGCTGTTGAGGTATCCAGCGTGGCGAAGGCCTTCGTTGGGCGGCGGGGCGATGACCGAGCCGGTGGCGAGGATGAAGTGCCGGGCGCGGATGGGGCGGTGGTTCTGGATCTCGAGGGTGTGGGGATCGATGAAATGGGCCCGGCCGCGGATGAGTTCGAAGGGGCCGTTCTGGAGTTGTTCCTGGCGGTACTTGGCGAACTCCGCGATCAACGCGTCCTTGCGGTCGAAGAGGCGGGCGACATCGACATCGACCTCGCGGGCCACCATGCCCCAGGTCTCGGCGTGGCGGAACGACTGGCGCAGTTCGGCGGCGTGGAGCAGCGCCTTCGTGGGCATGCACCCGCGCAGGATGCAGAGCCCCCCCAGTTCGGAAGCCCCGTCAATGACCGCGACCTTCCATCCCCCGGCGGCGAGGGATCGGGCAGCGGCGAATCCGGCGGAACCGCCGCCGATGACGGCGGCGTCAAAGTCCATGGTGGGCATGCCGGTAACGTCGGCGTGCCGGGCGGCGCTGGCAACCCGCGGGTTGTGACTGTTTGACCCTTGGGTCGCGGCTTGGCAGTGTGCCCCACATGGCGTCAATCGATACCGGCAAGGTTGGAAGCGGGGTTGCGGCCCCGGTGGCCAAGCTCCGGATGAACTGGGCATTCACCCTGCTCGAGGCGGTCCTGTGGGTGTGGTCCATCCTGATTTGCGTTCCCTACTGGTTGCGCGACGAAAACTACGCCTACGGCTGGTTTGTCCCGGTCGGGATGTTCCTGTTCCTCTGGATGCGTCTGGGAAGCCAGACGCGTGAGTTCTGGGTGCAATGCGGCCAGGAAGGCCGGTCAACGTGGCGGGTCAATCCCTGGTGGATTGCCTTGCCCGGGTTGGCGCTGTTTCCGCTCGAGGTGTATCGCGAGGAATACCAGCAATCCGGCATCGTGCTCTGGGCGATCAACCTGGCCAAGGTGGCCTTTTCGATGGCGGGTGCGTGGTGGCTCGGCGGACGACGCCTGCTGATGGTGACGCTGTTTCCGTTGTTGTTCTTCCTGACGGCGGTTCCGTGGCCGGCGCGGATCGCCCATCCGCTCCAGCAGAACCTCATGATCGGTGTCGCGCAGGTCCTGCATGAACTGCTCCTCTGGCTCGACGTCCCTGTCACCATCAAGGGGGCTGTGCTGGAATTGACGAATGGCACCGTGGGCATCGTCGAGGCGTGCAGCGGCATCCGGTCCCTGCAATCCGGGTTGATGGTCAGCCTCGCCGTGGGCGAGTTGATGTGGTTGCGGCGCATCCACCGCGGCATCCTGGTGGTTTCCGCCGTCCTGCTGGCCCTCTTCAGCAATCTGGCCCGGACCTTCGTCCTCTGCTGGATCGTGGAAAAGAGCGGGTCGGACGCCATGCATGCGAAGCATGATCTGGTCGGCAACATTGCCATGTATTCCCTGTACGCCGTGATCTTCCTGCTCGGCATGTGGTTTGCCCGCGGACAGGCCGGGATCTGGCCGCGATCCGACGCCGGATCGTGGTCGGATCGGATTGGCCAGCTGAGCTGGGAACACGTGCCGGACTTCCGCCCCCTGTTCGGGATCACCCTGGCGATGTTCCTGACCGTGCACGGCTGGTACAAGGTCCTGGAGTTCCAGGCGAATCCGCAGAAGGCCCCGGCATTCGCGGCCATTCTGGATCCCCGGAGCGGCAACGAGAAGAAGGAGTTCGCCGGCGATGTCTGGGCTCAACTCGGAGCCACCGAAGGGGATTCGCTCGTACGGCGCGAGAGTTCGGCACCGTTGGGTTTCGTCAGCAGTTCCCATCTGTTCTGGAAGCCCTCGGCGATGAGCCGGACGGCACTCCATCATCGGCCGGACGTGTGCATGCCGGGCTCCGGTTGGCAGGCCGAGGGCGATGTGGGTGAGACGACCGTGGAGATTTCCGGTCAGCCGCTGAAGTTCGTGACGTTCCGGTTCTGGCGGCAGGAGTCACCTGGCAAACAGGTTCGTGCGCTGATGCTGTGGGGCGTTTGGCGGAATGGCGAACCGGTGCCGTTCGACTTCTCGGACAAACTGACCGCGTTGCCGGAGAAGTACGGATGGACGCCGACGGCTCGCCACATGCTGGGCATCGAGCTCGTCTCCATCATGGTTCCTTACGAGAAGGGGGAACCACCGCTGGAGCTGGCGCGTCAGGCCCTGCCACGCATGTACACCCGGAGTGCGACGATCGAGCGTACGCGGTAGCTCGAACCTCCCATGATCTCCCCCTCTGCCAACGGACCCGTTCCGCCCTCATCCTCTGGTGGATCGCGGAGGATTGGACGATCCAAGAAGTTCCTGCTCTGGATGGTTGGTCTCATCGTGGTCGGACTCGGGATCGCCGCGGTGGCAAAGCCTGCGTACCGTCAGTTGAAGACGGTCCGATCGCATCGGGCGGCTGCGCTTGGCGAAAAACTTTTTGCTGCCGGCCGGTTTGAGGAAGCGGCCCGTCAAGTCCGTCTGGCTCTGGAGTTGGCACCGACCGAGCCGACTTCGTTGCGGCTCGCGGGGCGCATCAGTGCCCTCGGAATGCGCCCCGAGGCCCTCTCGTACTGGCAATCGTATCTGGCCACCGGAAAGGCCCTGCCTACCGAACGTCTGGAAGTAGCCGAGTTGGCCGTGCGGATGGGGCGCACCGATGTCGCGAGGCCCTTGTTGGAGGCATTGGTCCGGGAATTGCCCCAGGACCGCCACGTGTGGCGGTTGCTCCAACGCCATGTGCGCAATCTTGGCGAGATCCGGCAGGCGATGTCCCTCGCCCGGATGGTGGTTTCCAAGTTCCCCGGCGATACGGAGGCGGAGATCGAACTTGCCGACCTTCTCGTCCTTTCGGGAGACCCGAAGTCCCGCGAGGAAGGTCGTCGCATCCTCTGGGGTGCGGCGATGGTTCCCTCCGCAATCCAGCCGTCCGCGGCCTCGATCCTTCTGGGGCATTCCCTCCTTTCCCCGGTGGACGCCGAGACGCTGTCGCGGGTCCTCGGCAACCCTGGCCGAACCAATGGTCCGGGCGTTGATCTCCTCCGCGGGCGGTTGCAGCTGCTGTCCCATCCCGAACGCCGTCTGGAAATCGTCTCCAGGGTGACGTCGTCCGTGCCCACGAATGCGAGCGTCGCGGAGGTTTGTGAACTCGTGCTGTGGTTGACGGACGTGCGGGCGCTGGAATTCGCCGGGCCATTCCTGCCCATCGATCGTTGCCGGACCAACCTGTTGCTCATGGCGGGTCAGCTGGATTACCTGGTGACCACCGAACGCGATGAGGAACTGCGTCGAGTCCTGGACGATCCCGGGAGCGTGCTGGATCCGGGAATGCGTTCCGCAGCCGAGGGTGCCCTGGCCGCGAGGCGGGGACGGCGGGAGGAGGCCGAGCGCGCCTTTCGTGGGGCTCTGGATTCCGGGGCGTCCCGGATCCAGCTGATCGCCCCCTTCGTGGCGAGGGAGGCAGAGCGTCATGGCTTCATGGATGTCGCCGTCCAGGCGTTGCAGATCGGCATGGATGCGCCCGGACGCGCCCTGATGAACGGCCGCCAGATCCTCCGGCTTCTGGAGAGGAATCCCGATTCAACCCAGGCCCTGGCGACCCTGCGGAAGCTGAATGCAGCACTTCCTGGAGAGGACGCCGTTGTCGCGGAGCGCCTATGGCTGGAGTTGTTGGCGGGAGAATCCTCGGCATGGGCCCTGCCCGAGGCGACCCGTCTGGCCGCGGCCAGACCTGACGACGTCAGTCTCCGCGCAGCGCTGGGCCTCGCCCGATGGAGACTCGGCGACACCAGTCGCGCCCTGGCGACCATCGAGGAAGGCCTGACGGACGCCGAGTCCATGCCCGTCCGATTCCGCGTCGCCTACACGGCAATCCTCGGGGCCAACGACCAACGTGAGGCCGCGCGCCGTATTGCCCGGACGTTGCCCCAGGGCACCCTCCGCCAACATGCGGAGAATCTCGTTGCCCCCTGGCGTTGATCCTTCGAGACCCTCCGCCCCATGCCACTGGTCGAGAAGAGCACCTACCTCGCCCCACGCCTGCTGCGTGATGGCCACGCGGCCACGGTCTATCCAAGCCTTTCGCGACGTGTGGATGGCGTTGATTACACCCGCCGCCGCGTCGAATTGACCGATGGCGACTTCCTCGATGTGGACCACTCGAAGGTGGGGTCACGACGGGCGGTGGTGATCTCGCACGGCCTGGAGGGCCACAGTCGCCGTGCGTATGTTCTGGGAATGGTGCGGGCCTTCAACCGCGCGGGCTGGGACGCCGCGGCGTGGAACTTCCGCGGGTGTTCCGGCGAGCCCAACCGCCGGTTGGCATTTACCCACAGCGGTGCCTCCGGTGATCTCGGTGCCGTGGTTGAGGCGGTGGCCGGGGAAGGCTACGACGAAGTGGTTTTGGTGGGGTTCAGCCTCGGTGGCAATCTCACGCTGAAGTATCTCGGCGAAGTGGGAAGCCAAGTGCCCACAGTCGTCCGCGCCGGGGTGGCTTTTTCGGTCCCGTGCGACCTCAAGGGCTCGGCGGAAAGCATGGCCCAGCCCGGAAACCGGATCTACATGAGCCGATTCCTTTCGGACCTGCGGGTGCGGATGGAGGCGAAGTCCCAGCAGTTCCCCGGACGGTTGTCCATGGACGGCTATCGCGCGATCCGGACCTTCCGGGATTTCGATGACCGGTACACGGCTCCGCTCCACGGCTACCGCGACGCCGAGGACTATTGGGCGCGCAGTTCATCGCTCGGATACCTGGGCGGGCTGAAGGTACCCGCACTCCTGATCAACGCCGCCGACGATCCCTTCCTGAGTGCTGGATGCTACCCGCGGGATGTCGCCCTCGGCAGCCCGTGGTTCCACCTCGAGGTCCCCGATCATGGCGGGCATGTCGGGTTCGCGACCTTCGGTGGCGACGGCAGCTATTGGTCCGAGATTCGGGCGGTGGATTTCGCGAACCGGCGGATGGCCTGAAAACGAAAAGGGGACCGGTCGAAACCGGTCCCCTGTGCTCACGCCGGGCGTGGATGCCCGGCCCCTGATGGATCAGAGCTTTCGGATGCGGATGTTGCGGAAGGACACGGGATCGCTGTGTCCGGCAAATCCGAAGTGACCCGTGGCGCGGTCCTTGCCGGGATGCGGCGAGTTGGCCATGAAGTCCTTCACGGGACCGACGTCGCCGTCGAGGATGACGGTGCCGTTGAGTTCGACCGTGATGCGGGAGCCCTTGACCGTGACTTCCTGGAAGTTCCATTCGCCGGCAGGGCGCTGGTAACCGCGGTGGGCGGGCAGCATGCCATAGGCGGAGCCGTGGACCTGGCGCGGGTCGAGCTTGGACTTGGTCACCGTCTCGTAGTTCTCGTCGAGGACCTGCAATTCGCACATGCCCGCGTAGGCCGTATCCCCGCTGCCCGGGTATCGGATGGCCAGACCGTTGTTGCCGCCAGGCGGCACCTTGAATTCGAGGCGGACCACGAAGTCACCGTACTGCTCCTTGGTGAAGATCGTGCCGCCCTTGTGGGCCTTGCAGCGGATCGCGCCGTCGACGATCTCGTAGTTGTCGAGGGGGCCTTCCCAGCCGGTGAAATCCTTGCCGTTGAAGATCGTGGTGAAGCCTGGATCCTCGCCCTTGCGCGAGAGGATCGAGTTCGCTTCCTCGCCGGCGATCGGGCGCAGGAAGATGTTCCGCCAGCGGATCTCACCACCATGGGTCTGGAGCCGGATCGGACCGGCCGCGGGCACGGGAACCTTGCGGTCGTAGTAATTCTCGAGGACGGCGTGGTCGACGACGGCCTGGCCGTTGAGCCAGACCGAAACGCGGGAACCCACCATCAGCGTGCGGAAGCTGTTCCATTCGCCAAAGGGCTTGTCGGCGAGGACGAGGGGATCCTTGCCCGGCTTTCCGGGGGAATTGTTCCAGAGGCCGCCAGAGCCCTTCGCGCGACCGAGGTTCTGCGGATCCGCCTCGGTATGGTCCCAGATCTGGATCTGCGGAACGCCACGCAGGTAGATTCCGGAGTCGGCCTTGGGCACCGTCTTGTAATCCACCATGAACTCGAAGTCGCCGTAGGGCGTGTCGGTCGAGGCGTAGGCCCCGAAGCCGTCGTTCACCAATTCCCCGTTCTCGACGTACCAATGAGGCTTTTCGGTCTTGGGGTTGACCTCGTGCATCGAGGCCGTCCACTTCTCGATCATCTTGGACCGCTCGGCCTCCGGCATGGCCACCAACTTGCGATAGTCGAAGGTGTCACCGCCGCGCCAGCCCATCAGGTCGCGCCCGTTGAACAATGCGGTGAATCCGATGGGTGGCCGGGTATCTGATTGCGCCAGGGAGGTCGCGGCCACGCCCAGCAAGAGGGCGGTGCCGGCTACGGCGGCGGACACGAATCCGCGCCGGGGAAGGGTGTGCTTCATCCCGGACATGGTGACGCCTCCAGCCGGATTCGGTCAAGTTGCCCGGCTTACTGAAGACAGGGGAGGGTGCATCTTGACACCTCCCCGACTGGAACGGGGTGGCGACGTCCTCGTCGCCGTTCCAAAGCCTTTCTCAGGGCGATGAGGACATCGCCTCCCCGAAACCATTCCCAAAGGGGGCAGTGTCAGGATGCGCCCGACGAGGGAGATCGCCAATGCCCACGTTGGCGGCGGGTTGCGGGATGTTTTGGGTGGATTGCGGATAACCGCAGAATACGGCCCAAATCCGGCCTCCGCCGACTTCATCGAGCGACATCGCGCTTGATGCGAGGTCTCGCCTGCCTACGGTGCCGCACACGGGTTTCCTGGGACGGATGAACGGATGAATGGGCGCGGATTCACGGCGAACGGCATCGAGGGTCGGGGCTACCAGCTTCGATCGGCGATTGGTCGCGCGTGTCTTCCCGGGGCGTTGGCGGAATCGGGACGCGGGATTCTCTGGTTGAACGCCGTGTGTGGCGCCTTCCTGGCGGTTGGGGTGATGGGCATCCGCGATCCGGCATCGCCTGGGCGTCCATCGGCTCCAGCACCGGCAGCGGCGCTGTTACCGGTGGATTTCACCCCGCCGCCCGAGTCTCCCCCAGCCACTGCCGCAACCGAGGTTCCTGCGATGGCCAAAGCCCCGGAGCCGGAGGTTGCCGTGCCCGTGGTTCAGCCCATCGTTTCGGTGGTGGAGCCTGCGCTCGTTCCATTTGCCGTGCCCGTGACCACACCGGTGCGCGAGGTGCTACGCGCCGAGGCCGCCTCCCTACCGCCGCCCCAACCCGTCGGCCCCGCTACTCCCACCGCGCCGGAAGCAACCGCTGGCACGGGAGGTACGGCCGGCGGAACCGACCCGGCAGTCGGTGGCGTTCGCACGTTCAAGGTGGGCGAAGGCAACGCGGAAGGCATCGTTTCGCCGCACCCGGACTATCCGTTGGAGGCGCGACGCAAGGGGATCGAAGGCATGGTGAAGCTGGAGATCGAGGTGCTCGACGACGGTCGTGTCGGCGAGATCCGAAAGCTGGTTCCCTCGGGGTCCTTCGTCCTCGACAACCACACCATCGCCTGGGTGAAGCGGCGTTGGCGATTTCCCGCGGGGAAACGTCAGTTGCTCCACACGGAATTTGTCTACCAGTTGGCCGTCGGAAGATAGTGCCGGGCGTCCGGCGTGCACGGCTCCAGAAATTCAACCCGCAAAGGAATCCAAGGATGTTGGCGAACACGATAGTCGAAATGTTTGAGGATGGCGGCCCGATCATGTGGCCGATCCTGATCGTCGCCCTGATGCTGGTCGCGGTGGTCGTGGAACGGAGCGTCTTCTGGTTCGGACTGGGGCGACGTCGTTCACCCGCCGCGCTGGAGCAGGTTCTTGCGGCGATGGACAACCACGACTTTGTCGCGGCCGTCCAGCGGGCCGAGGGCTCCGGCGATCCCGTGGTGCGGATGATCCATCAAGGACTGACGCACGTGCACGGATCATTGGCTGGGGCACTCCAGGTGGCCGCGGGCGTCGAATTGCGCAGGGCCGGCCGCTTCATGGTCGTGATCGATACGTGCATCACCCTCGCCCCTCTGTTCGGTTTGCTGGGCACCGTGGTCGGCATCATGGGTTCGTTCAAGAAGGTCACCGGCGACCTGGCCGTCGAGGCTGTCTCGACCGGCATCGGCGAGGCGCTGATCGCCACCGCCGCAGGCCTGGGCATCGCCATCGTCGGCGTCTTCTTCCTGAACCTGTTCAACGAGTTCCTCGCCCGGTTGCAGTTCGATCTCGAAACTGCGGCCACCAACGTCGAGGTGATGGTCACCCGGGCACGGCAGGACGGCGGCACCGCTGTCTTCCCGGCGCGCTTCAAGGCCTGACGCATGGCGGGATCGACCTCCAATCCAGGCTCCGTCGGCGCCCGACGCTCGAAATGGTCCACGCCCGTTGCCACCCGGCGCGCGCGCATCGAGATCATCCCGTTGATCGACGTGATGTTCTTCCTGCTTGCGGCCTTCATGATGGTGTCCCTGTCGCTCCAGAAGGCCGGGACCTTCCGGATGGATCTGCCCGTGGCCACGACGGCCGCCCGGGACTTCAAGCCGGGCATGTTGAACATCGGGATCCAGGCCGACGGCCAGGTGTCGATCGAGAAGCGCCGGATGGATCTGGCCGAACTCGACCGTGTGCTTCGTGAACGCCTGGCGGACAATCCTTCGGCTCCGGTCTACGTCACCGCTGATCGCGCCACGCGGCATGGCGTCGTGAATCAGGTTCTCGCGCGGGTGCGCTCTGCCGGCGCGGTGCGTGTGGCGTTTGTCACCGATGGCGCACCGGTGCCGAAGAGCCCGCAAAGCCCGGCCGCCAATGGCGACGTAACGCCACCTTGAATTGGTTCCATGCGATTCGGCTCTCCCATTCCGCAGCGGCGCGCACGCATTGAGATCATCCCGTTGATCGACGTGATGTTCTTCCTGCTCGCGTCGTTCATGATGGTTTCGCTGAGCCTCCAGAAGCTCCGGACCCTGCGCATGGACCTGCCTTCGGCCACGCGGGCAACCCGTTCGGCGAAACCGGAACTGCTCCGCGTGGATGTGCGTGCCAACGGGGATATCCAGCTGGACTCCCGGCATCATTCGCTCCCGGAGTTCATGGACGTGCTCCGACAACGGCTCGGCGCCAACACAAACCTCCCCGTCTACATCCAGGCCGATCCCATGGCCGCCCACGGCGATGTCCTGCGCGTGGTCGATTCCGCCCGCGCCGCCGGTGCCGCAAGGATCTCCTTCCAGCTCGACACCAGCCCCGCCGGCGGACGATGAGTGGCAGCACATGAATCGAAAGCTCCATCGGATCCTGGCCGTGGCGGTCGGACTGGGGATCGGGTTGGCGGCACAGGTCTTTGCCGATTGGCCGCAGTGGCTGGGACCGGACCGCAATGGCGTCGTCCCCGGCAAGGCCCCGAAACCCTGGCCCACGGCGGGACCCGCCGTGGCCTGGAAGGCGGAGGTCGGCTCCGGTTTCAGCAGTCCCATCATCGTGGGGGATCTGGTCCTGCTGCACCATCGGATCGCCAACGAGGAGGTGCTCGAAGCCTTCGATCGTTCCACGGGCAAGTCCCGCTGGAAATCGCCCCAGCCCACGGCCTACACCGACGACTTCGGATTCGACAACGGCCCTCGCGGAACTCCCGCGGTGTTCGCCGGTATGGCTTACACGTTCGGTGCCGAGGGCCGGTTGACTGCGGTAAATGTCACGAACGGGTTGCCCGTGTGGTCCCTGGCGCTCGGTCGTGAGCTGCGCGCGGACAAGGGGTTCTTCGGCTTCGCATGTTCCCCGCTGGTTGTCTCGAACCGGGTGATCGTCCACGTCGGTGGCGAGGGCGGGGCAGGGATCGTCGCGGTGAATGCGAAGACCGGCGCCCGCGAATGGCAGTCCACCTCGGATGAGGCGGGGTATTCCAGTCCGGTGGCGGCGGTCGTCGGCGGTAAACAGCGCATCGTGTCGTTCACGCGCGCCGGGTTGAAGCTTTTGGAGATCGATACCGGCAAGGTGGTGGGTGAGTTCCCATGGAGGGCCCGACAGAATGCCTCGGTCAATGCCGCCACGCCCATCGTCGGACCGGCCGGGATCTTCATCACCACCAGCTACAACACCGGTGCCGCCCTCCTGCAATGGCAGCCTGCCGGTGGTCTGGAGCCCGTGTGGTCCGGCGACGAGGCGATCTCCGCTCATGTCGCCACTCCGGTGCTCAAGGGAGCCTGGATCTTCGGCTTCCACGGCCGACAGGAGCAGGGGGCCGAATTGCGCTGCATCGAGGCCGCCACCGGAACGGTGAAGTGGGAAGCCAGTCGCACTGGCATGGGCTCCGTGCTGGTGGCAGAGGACACATTGGTCGTCCTGTTGGAGTCCGGCGAACTGGTGCTGGCCGAAGCCACCCCCGATTCCTGGAAGCCGCTGTGCCGGGCACAGATCCTCGGCACCGGTGTCCGCGCGGCACCGGCGGTGGACGGCGGACTCCTCGTCGCACGCGACCGCTCCCGACTCGTCGCCGTCCGGATTTCGCCCTGAACGACGTTCGAGTCCGGGGCGGAAGTGGGCTGCAACCACGAAGGACACGGAGATCACGAAGGGACCTCATCTGGAAGCGAGCGCTCGGACCAAACCAAGCCGCCAAGGAAGGTGAGGCCAGCCGCAAGGCCCACGAAAAGTCGCAAGAAGGGAGGCCCAGGTTGGCTGTGCAAAGGTTCGAACGAAGCCAGCAGGACCTTTGCGTCCTCTTTCAATTCTCAGGTGCGGAGCACCGACAGACGATAGCCCACGGCGTCAGCCGTGGGTCCCGCGTTCCGAGGAATTACCATCCCCAGCGGGGCGATAGATGCGGCGTGCTTCTCATCCCGGTAGGCAACGCCAAGGTCAGCGACGGGAGCCAGCCGTCGACCGCGTTCGCATCGCCACTCGGCGTGCTGGCTGGCGCCCGTTCGCTGGACCGACTGGTTCGACTCTCCTCATCAGTACCCGGAGAAGCACCCGATGCTCAAGTCTGCCCAAGAGACGTCTCATAAGTCTGTTTTCGACAGGATGGCAGGATGGACAGGATGGTTTTGGGTGTCGTTGTGGTCCGTCATCATCCTGTCATCCTGTTATCCTGTCTGATTTGAGCCGTGATGCTCCTGTCCTGGATTCCGGTTTCTGGGTTGTCGAACCACCCAAGCTCAGCGATCCGGCGCTCGGGACGCAATGATTGCAACCGCGACGCCCCCGCCGGGTTCGCTGCAGCGCTTGGAAGCCCATGTCATGTCGGAAACTCCTCTGGATGCTTCTGAACGTAAGCGTCGAGTAACTCTGCAACCGGCTCGGACGTCTGATAAAACTCGGTGGTCAACTCGCCCAGACGATCCCACTGCAACCCTTCAGGCAAACCACACAATAACTCTCTGCGATCAAGAATATCCACCGGCACTCGGCTGTCTGGAAAGACGCTCATGGCACGTCGCAAGATATCCGCAGTCTTGGGAGCGCCGACCATCTCCAAACCACGAAGCGCGTCAGGTGCAAGCTTGCCTGAATCGTTGAAGAAGAACTGGTGCAGTCCTCCGTTGTTCGTCTCCATGAAGAGCCACGTAAGGCCAAAGGACGCTCGCTCGCTCAGAGTCAGCGATTCGAAGCCTTCCGACTCGATTCGCTCATAGAACCTGTCCAACCGGCTTTTGGGTTTCGACTCCTTCATAACGCGTGAAGTGGGCTAACGCCAAGGTCAGCGACGGGAGCCAGCCATCGGCGACGTCCGCATCGCCACTCGGCGTGCCGGCTGGTGCCCGTTCGCTGGACCGACTGGTTCGACTCTTCTCATCAGTACCCGGAGAAGCACCCGATGCTCAAGACTGCCAATGAGAC
>JAIXZE010000287.1 GCA_027489875.1 Verrucomicrobiales bacterium | reverse complement strand
TATGTCCCTCGCGACTCGACACCTCGACACCGGGAATCAGCGTCAATCCCGCCAGATGATCATTCTCAGGACGCGCCGCGAACTCCCGCGCGATCTCCCACCCATCCATCGTGTTGTGGTCGGTGATCGCCAGAACGGTGAGCGACGTGTTCACCGACACGTAGTTCAACACCATGGCAGGGCTCATCATCCCGTCGCTGGCGGTCGTATGGACATGAAGGTCCGCGCGTCCCATCGAAGGCCGAGATTATCTACGTCCACCCGCATTCTCCACTCTCTCGTTGGCCGTTATGGCCCTTGGATGAACCAGGACCTGCGTCAGGAAAGTTGCCAGTTCCCAGATGAAGTTTTCAGGTCTCAGCTACCAGTTGCCGTGCTCGTGCCCCGAAGGGGCAACCGGTGAAAGGGGGGGAACCCCGGGTACCACGCCACACAACGTCCTCTGTGCCCTGAAAGGGCACACGGAACAGCATGCCTTTCGTCCCCGTCCGCCCCGTCGGGCCTAGGTGTCTTTGGGGTGGGGTGACCCAAGGTTCCGCTACGCTCCACCTTGGGCTGTCACCGTGCGCCGCGTTGCGGCGTGTGCTTGATCTTGAAACTGAAAATTTCCAACTCCCCATCACTACAGGTGCGGGATCACGCCCCGGTACTTCTCCAGATAGCGGGCGTTCTCCTGTTCTCCGCTGCCGTTGCTGCTGCGGTAGACCTCGGGTGCCCATCCGGCCGCCATCGCCCGGGCCGCCGATTCGGCCGCGAGGGCCTGGAGCAGCGCGGCCCCGACCGCTGTGGACGTAGCCCCCATGACCACGCCCTGACCGAGATCCAGCGTGGCGTCCCCTTCCACTCCGCCGTTGTCGAGGACGACCTCCGCCACCTCCATCAGTCGCAGACCCGACGCATGCCGCGAGGGATGCGCCCCGCTGTGCTTCCGTGAGGTCACGGCGATCACCCGGGCACCGCGGGCCCGTCCGCCCAACGCCAGTTCCACTGGAACGGCATTGCGACCCGAGTTCGAGATGACGATCAGGGCGTCCCCGGTCCCGACGTCATAACGCGTCAGCAAGGCTTCGGCCCGACCCGACTCCCGCTCGAAACCCGACGAATCACTCGCGGACCGATGCAGCATGAGGTCTTCGTCGAGGATCGGAATGGCCCGGACCAACCCGCCGGCGCGATAGAAGAGTTCGAGGGCCAGCAGGTGGGAATGACCTGTGCCCGCGACAAACAGGGTGCGGCTCGTCACCAGCGCTTCCGCGATGGCCGCAGCGGCGGCATCGAACGCGGGTGCCTGTGTGGTGAAGACGAACTCCAACTGCTGCCTGAGGACGCCAAGGTATCGTTCCGCACACTCCATGATGCGCGAAGCATGGAACATTCCTCCACCCACGCCACCCCCATTTCCGTGGCCCTTTCCCAAAGCCCCTTCCCCACGGCGATGAAGACATCGCCTCCCCGTTCCAGTTCCACATCCCAGACCGGGGTGGCGACGTCCTCGTCGCCCTTTCCCAAAGCCCCTTCCCCACGGCGATGAAGACATCGCCTCCCCGTCCCAATTCCACATCCCAAGCCGGGGCAGCGACGTCCACGTCTCCCTTTCCCAAAGCCCCTCCCCACGGCGATGAGGACATCGCCTCCCCGTCCCAGATCCAGATCCCGGGCTGGGCCATGCAGGAGGCCTCCTGAAGCACCCGACAAATTGCGATTCGCCTCAAATCTCGAACAGCGTGACCTCCGGACGGCAGTTGAACCGGAAATCGACCTTCAGGCTGCCGATGCCGGGGTTGACGTAGAGGCGTCCCGCGGGCGTGTCGTACCAACCCAACTCATACCTTCCGACGTCGTGGGGCTTGACCAGAGCCCCGTAGAACGGGATCCGCACCTGCCCACCATGACTGTGCCCGGCGAGGAGTAGGTCGGCCTTGTAGGGCAGGCGATCCGCCCACACCGGATAATGCATGAGGACCAGGTTGAACACGCCGTCGCGTGGCTTGGCCACGGCGGGCAATCGGTCGAGGGCCAGCAACCGCACACGCCCATTGCCGACGTCGAGCGCGGTATCCTTCAGCCATGCGCCGCCGGTCCGCGCCAAGGCCGTGCGCGCCAACCCGAAATCCACGCGCGCCCAGTAGTCATGATTCCCGGCGATGCCGTACAACGGACACCGGAGCGTGGCCAGGATCTCCAACGCGGGCGCGAACATGTCGGCTTCCTCGACCAGATCACCGGTGAACACGGCGAAGTCCGGCTTCAGCGTGTCGACGGTGCGCACCACCTCCCGCAACCGGGCTTCGTCGCCCCGGTGATGGATATCGGTGAAATGGGCGATGCGCAGCGTGGGATTCGGATTCAGCCGATAGGTGCGCACCGACAACCAATCCGGCTCGATCCACCGGGCGTGGGCCCCCATGCCCATGGGAGTCGCCCAGGCGACGTTCCAAAGCCACCGACGACGCGACATCCGCGTCCTGACTCCACCGACCGGTTGCGTGTTTCCCATAGGCCACTCCTCCGACCGGATCGACGCCTGCGGGTTCAACCGCCGACAAGAAGGATCAAAGGCCGGGTCCCTCGGCCCGTTCGCCATCCATCTGGTAGATGCCGAGCAGGTATCCGTTCTCGCTGAACTCGCCGACCTTCAACGTTCCCACGAGGGTCACGGCCTGGTCCATGACAGCCTTGGTCCCCTCCCCCACCATCTTCACCGTGAGGAACTCATTGATCTTGGGAACCGCGCCGAAGCAGCACATCGACTGGTCGCGCATCAGGAGCAATTCGGTCACCTTGCCTTCCTTGACCTTGAGCGGGAGCATGAACCCCTTGATCGCCACCTTGCGGCCATCATAGGCCTTGATGGTCGCCGGAATCTGGTTGGTGTCCGGGGACGGCGGCGGGGTCGTCCCGGTGTACTCCGGCACGACGTAATTGAATCCCGCCAGCTTGTCGAAGCCCACCTCCTGCATCCCGTTCTTCACCGGAGCCTCGGCGGCAGCAGCACCCGGCGCGTTGGTCGGCGCGGCCGACGGCACCAAGGGTTGGATGGGCTCGCCTTTGGGGACGAGCGGCTTGATGGGTTCACCCCGCGGGGCCTTGGTCGCCGGGGCCTGCGCAAACAGGATCGAACCCGCCACCACCGCCACCACGAATCCCACGCCGGACTGCACCACCGATTTCACAACAGTTCGTTCCATGTTTCCTCCCGTTCTCGTTGCCCACCCACGACGCCCCATTACTTGCCGGCCTTCACCTCGAAGGCGACGTCACCGAAGTTCTGACCGCCCAGCGTGACTCCGACGATCTTTCCCGAGAAGCCCTTGGCCGTCTTCAGCCACTCCGCGGAGCCCTCGAACTGGGATGTGTCCCCGACCTTCTCCCCGGAAGCAGCATTCGCGACGGCGGCGAGCACGAGCACCTTGTCCTGACCGTCCACCTTCGCCTGCACCTGGAGGGTCGGTGCCGGGATCCGGACGTACCCTTCGGCATGCGCGTCCAGGACCCAGGCGGTCATCTTGCCCGCGGTGGCATCCGTCAGGATCTCGAAATTGAACTGGTGCTTGCCGACCTCGACCAACTGGCCGCCGTTCTTGGCTTCATGGGAGTGGCCGCCGCCATGCGCGGCATGATCGTGACCCTCCTCCTTCGAACACCCCACACTCCACAAGCTGATGCCCGCCACCAATCCCAGCGCCCACAAACGTCGTGTCATCGGAAAGCTCATGTGCCGAAGCTAGCCCCCCGCCGCAAAGGAAGCAAAGCCGGGCTTGGGTCGGGTGCCTGCCGGGCGCACCTTGACACTGCCCCCTGTGGGAAACGATTCGGGGCGGCGATGTCCTCATCGGCTTGGGAAGGGCTTTGGAGGGGCGACGAGGACGTCGCCACCCCGTTACACCCCCTCACGCCATGATCTCCCGGACCACCCGACCCGCAACGTCCGTCAACCGGTAGTCGCGACCGGCGTAGCGGTAGGTCAACCGTTCATGGTCGAGCCCGAGCAGTGCGAGGAGGGTGGCGTGCAGGTCATGGACGTGAACCTTGCCGTCCACGCCGTAGAACCCGTACTCGTCCGTCTGCCCGTAACTGAAGCCCGGCTTCACCCCGCCGCCCGCCATCCAGAGCGTGAACGCGTGCGGGTGATGATCGCGTCCGTCCTTGCCTTGCAGCGTGGGCGTGCGGCCGAACTCGCCACCCCACAGGACGAGCGTCTCGTCGAGCAACCCGCGGGCCTTCAGATCCCGCAACAGTCCGGCGATCGGACGATCCACCTCGGCCGCGAGCCGGCCGTGGTCCTTCGTGAGGTCATCGTGCTGATCCCAATAGCCGTGGGTCACCTGGACGAACCGGACGCCGCGTTCGCTGAACCTCCGCGCCAGCAGGCATTGCCGGGCGAACGACGCCGTCTTTGGATCATCGAGACCGTAGAGTTTGCGCGTGGCTTCCGACTCGCCCGTCAACGCGAGGATGTCGGGTGTCTCCGTCTGCATCCGGAACGCCAGTTCGTAGGCCCCGATGCGGGCTTCGAGTTCGGCGTCGGGACCGGCGAGGCCCAGGTGTTCCCGCTGTGCTTCGCTCAGGAGGTCCAGTTGCGCGCGTTGGACCGCTGGATCCCAGGCACCGCCGAGATTGGCGATCGTCGCCTTGTCGACCGGCACGCCGCCGCCGCCGATGCGGGTTCCCTGATGGGCGGCCGGGAGGAAAGCGCTGGCCCAGTTGCCCACCCCGCCATGGCCGAGGGTCGGATTCAAGGTCAGGAACGAGGGCAGGTTCGCGTTCTCGGTACCCAATCCGTACGAAATCCACGCCCCCATGGACGGCCGCACCTGCGATTCCGAACCCGTGTGCAATTTCAGCAGCGCGCCCCCATGCGCCTCGTTGGTTCCGTGCACCGCTTTCAGGAAGCACAGGTCATCCGCGCATGCACCCGTCAGCGGGAACAGGTCGCTGACCATCGCCCCGCATTGGCCGTAGGGCCGGAACTCCCACGGCGACCGACGCAGGTTGCCGGTCTGCGCAAACTGCACCCGTGGCTTCGCGAACGGCAGGGGTTTCCCGTTGTCCCGTACCAGGCCCGGCTTGTAGTCGAAGGTATCCACATGCGACGGCCCGCCGTGCATGAACACGAAGATCACCCGACGCGCCCGCGGCGCGAAGTGCGGCGGCCGCACGCGCAGCGGCGAATCCATCCCGGCCTGCACTTGCGGCAGCATCGACGCCAGCGCGAGCCCGCCAAAGCCCAGCCCCATGCGACGCAAGGCAGCGCGCCGGGCCAGCGGTGGACCGTCCCGAAAAGGGTGGAGGATCGGGTTCATTCGCGATGGGTGAATTCGTTCGAACACAGGAGCACCTGGGCCAGCACCGCCCAACGTTCGCTTCCGGGAAGCTTGACCAACCGTTCATCCGCCAGCAACCGGACGGCGCGTTCACGCTCGGTCTCCCGGGCACGTCGCCCCAGCACGGCCCGATAGAGCCCATCCACGGCGGCATCCGAGGCTTCTCCGTTCCCGGCCACCTGGGTTCCCAGCCGCCGCGCCGCCTCGAGCACCATCGGGGAATTCATCAGGAACAACGCCTGCGGTGCCACCACGGTGCTGGATCGCTGGGCCATCGACACGCTTGGGTTCGCGCCATCGAAGGCCGTCATCAGGTCGGTGCCGCGATCGCGGACCACCGGCAGGTACAACGTCCGGCGCGGTTCCCGGAACGGAGCCTCGTCGCCCGGGACGTACTCATCGTTCCCCCACGCCACCAGCGTCCCGCCCACGCGCCGGTCCAACTGGCCCGACACCGCCAGCACGGCATCCCGCAACGTCTCGGCCTCCAGGCGCTGCCGCGGGAACCGATGCACCCAACGGTTCTCCGGATCCTTGGCGCTCCGGGTTTCGTCCACCGCTGCCGATTGGCCGTAGGTCTCCGAAAGCACGATTTCGCGGTGCAGCGCCTTGAGGCTCCAGCCACCCGCGACGAACCGCGACGCCAACCAGTCGAGCAACTCCGGATGCGTCGGAACCTCCCCGCGCAGCCCGAAGTTCTCCGGGCTCCGCACCAATCCCTGCCCGAAATGCGCGGCCCAGACGCGGTTCACCAGAACGCGTGGGGTCAGGGGATTCGCGGGATGGACCAACCATTGCGCCAACTCCAACCGACCGCTTCCGGTCGCCCCCGGTGTCGGCACCGGAAGCGTCCCGACCCAGCGCAGGAAGCCGCGCGGGACCGGATCCTTCGTCGGGTTGAGATGGCTGCCGCGGATCATGACCGGGAGGTTGGTCACCGTGGCATCGGCCACCGCCAGCGCCTGCGCGGCGGGTGCGGGTCCGGCGGCCTTGCGTTGGTCGCGCGCGGTTTCGAGCGCCGTCACACGGTCGCGCTCCGCGGCGCCGTACCACTTCCGGCGGTTCGCCTCGCCGGAGATGTCAAGCAACCCGCCCTTCCCCCAGATGTCTTCGGCCAACCGACGGGTTTCCAACGCCGCCCACGCCTCCAGAGTCGTGGGATCAAAATCCTCGCTGACCAACGCGCCGGCCGGGTCGGTGCCCGAATGCAGGCCACGCACCTCGTCGGCGCCAAGACCCCGACCAAACACCCGCACGCCGTCCACCCGTCCCTTCAACCCGATGTACCCATCGGGCCGCATGCCGATGACCCACGGATCTGCGGAAGCCTTGGGAACCTCGCCGGCAGGCGTCCGGGCAACGTCCTCGCCGTTGACGAACACGCGCAATTGCCCGTCTCCGAACACGGCCGCGAGATGCACCCATGTCCCCACCGGAACACGCCCTGCCGGACCCCACGCCGCCGAGACGTGGCCCTGTCCACCCTCGACATTGAGATACGCCCCGGGTTTGTCGCCATCGACGACCAACGCCAGATGCCCCGCCTCCCACTCATTCCCACCGCGGCTGACGATCCATCGACGCGACTCCCCCTTCGCCGGATCCGCATCCCGACGAACCCAGGCCGCGAGGGTCCACGCCTTCCCGGTCGCTCCCTCGCGCTCCGACCGCTCCAACCGGTTCTTCCCATTCGCTTCGAAGGCTCCGCCGCGCCATCCAGTCACCGGCCCTGCCCCTGACAACGAAGTCTTCAGCGAGTCCAGCGCGGACACCGGGTCCGATCCGGCGAACAGCCCACCCAACCGATTCGACGCACCGCCGGTCTCGCGCCAACGCTCCACCCGTCTCAACAGCTTCGGCGGAACATCGTTGGTCTTGCCCGAAATCGCCGCGGGGAGGTGACTCGCCCACTCCTTCACCAAGGCGGCGTCGGCATCGCGTACGGCCGATTCCAACGCCGATTCCGAAGCCTTCATCTGTTCGGCGTGATCCCGGATCGCCGCCAACTCCGCCGCCGTCGCCACGGGCCGCTCGTTGAACTTCGAGACGAACGCGAGGTTCTCCATGGTGCGCGTGCCATGAAAGATTCCCGCCAGCGCGTAATACTCCCGCTGGCTCACCGGATCGAACTTGTGGTCATGGCACCGCGCGCAACCCAGCGTGAGACCGAGGAAGGCCCGCCCCACCGTGTCGACCTGTTCGTCGACGATGTCCATGACGAGCTTCGGCTTGTCCTGTTCGGCGAGCAACTTCGGCCCGAGCACGAGGAATCCGGTGGCGATCACCCGATCCATGCGCTCGCGTTCGTCGACGCCCTCCGCCGGAAGCAGGTCGCCCGCGATCTGATCCATCGCAAACCGATCGAAGGGCAGGTCGGCGTTGAAGGCGCGCACCACCCAGTCGCGATAACGCCAGGCGTTGGCCATGACCTTGTTCTCGTCCTGTCCGTTGGTGTCCGCGTATCGCGCCACATCCAGCCACCAACGCGCCCAACGCTCGCCGTAGGCCGGGTCCGACAACAACC
Source organism: Verrucomicrobiales bacterium (assembly GCA_027489875.1). Taxonomy (GTDB): domain Bacteria; phylum Verrucomicrobiota; class Verrucomicrobiia; order Limisphaerales; family UBA9464; genus UBA6176. Next base: position 1,082 of record JAIXZE010000287.1, on the reverse strand, counting down.
GGTCCACCCACCGCGCCCGCGCATCCGGTCGTCCATCCGCGAGGAAAGCGTCCACCTCCGCGGGCGTGGGCGGCAGCCCGATGAGATCCAACGTGACGCGCCGGATCCACGTCCGATCGTCCGCCGCCGGAGACAGACCGAGGCCTGCGGCCGACAGTTTCGTTCGGATGAAAGCATCCAATCCCGTGCCCGCCGCGGAACCCGCGGGCTGAACCGCGGCCTGCACGGGTTGGACCGCCCAATGGGTGCGTCCGTCGCCCACACCGCCGTGGGAACCCTGCGCGCCGACCGACTCGGGTTCCGGCCGCGGATCCGGGGCACCGCGGCGCACCCATTCTTCCAGGTCCTTCACCGCGGACGCCGGCAACCGATGCCGCGGGGGCATCCGGAGGTCGGGGTCTTCGTACCGCACGGCGCGGATCAGGAGGCTTGCCCCGGGATCGCCTGAAGACAGCCCGGGTCCCGAATCACCGCCGGTCATCAGCAGGGTGCGGGAATCCAGGCGCAACCCGCCCTTGGCCTTGCCGCCCAGATGACATTCACCGCAATGCTCCACCAGGACCGGACGCACGCGGCTCTCGAAAAAGGCCAGATCTGCTTCCGAAACAACGCCGGCCGTCACGCCGGCCGTAACGAGGACAACCCACCCCGTCGGAATCATCCGACGCAGCCATCGCCATCCACGGATCCGGGATCTGCCTGCCACGCTCTGAAGCCTGCCACAGGCCCGGGTCGGCAGGGAACTCCCACCTTCACACTTGGACGATCTTCACACTTCTCCCCGCCATCCCGTGCACACACCGGCCCATGAACCCTCAGCCGTAACCATGTGATTGAAAGCAGGGACAGGTTCACGTGAGGAACCGACACTCTACGGAAAGGGTGTTTTGCAGCAATGAACTGGCGGTCTGCGGCTCGTCTACAGCCTTCAATGCATGCGCCGGGTGAGGGCACCCGGCCTTCAGCTGGGACGGGGAGGCGATGTCCTCATCGCCGTGGGAGGAGGCTTTGGGAAAGGGCGACGTGGACGTCGCCACCCCGGTTTGGGGTGTGGAACTGGGACGGGGAGGCGATGTCCTCAT
>JAIXZE010000294.1 GCA_027489875.1 Verrucomicrobiales bacterium | reverse complement strand
CACCCGCACAAACTTCGACAGACAGATCCCAACCACGGCGACACTCGCACTTTATTCTGCTCAGGCAGTGTCAAGGTAACGATGTGTATAAGGCTCAGGGCTCACGCCGTGGGCTACTGTCTTTCGGCCCTCCGGGCCTGAAACGTCCGGGCACGAGGTTCGGAGTACCTGCGGAACCTCGTCGTGAGGACTCACGTCATGCGGCTCTTCGTCCGAGCTATCCGGGCCTCCGCGGGAACCATGCTGTTGGATGACGGGGAGGGACTCGCGCAGAGACGCAGGGGCGCAGAGGCGAGCGGCTTTTCAATCACCAGCAGCGAGTCACCCAGCGGTGAGCGCATTCAACGGTGCCCAAAATCCCAATTGCCCCTTCTTCTCAGCGTCTCTGCGCCTCTGCGCGAAATGTCTGCCGCAGGGGTACGGCGACGAGGACGTCGCTACCCCGTTTGAGAATGGAAACGGGGCGGCGATGTCCTCATCGCCCTGGGAATCGCTTTGCAACGGCGACGAGGACGTCGCCACCCCGTTCCGTGAGGAGGCAGTGTCCAGGTGAACCCCATTCCCCGTCCCGGGGATCGGCCCGTTGTCACCTTGATGGATCGGGCGGAGCCCCTTTACTCGCTCACGCTGACGCAATCAAAGACGGCCGTCGCAGAAACAAAACCATTGCCCGAGCACGTGAACATCCCAATCCGACCCGTCGCGTCGAACGTGGCGGAATGGAACATCCGTGGCTCACCCCACTGCGTCCCATCGGCCGACGTAAACACCTCAATGACCTTGCCCTTCTGAACCAGTTTGAGATGGAGCGGCAGGGTCGCCTTGCCGAGGACTTTGCTCTGATTGTCATCCTGATCGCCCGTCTTGTCCCGCCACCGGCAGACGATCGAGCCCGTCGATTCGACCTGGACGAGAAAGTACCGCCCACAACTCTCCGTCAGGGACTCCCGGATCATCAATCCCGAGGCCGTGGGTGGCCGGCTGTCGTGCGGGTACGCGTTCGGCCCACCGACGTTCGCCGACAGGTTTGCCAGACGAACGGCTACCCCGACATCTCCCGTCACCGCCCGGCTGACGAACGCACCTTGATCGCGAACCCTCTCCCACCACGAGGTCATCGCATGACCGCATCCCGTCAGGTGAAAGGTTCCATCACTCACACGGATCGAACCCGGGATCGCCGGCCCGCCGAGTTCGTCGTATCGCCACCCGACCGGGAGCGTCGTGGGATTCACCGTGACGGCGCACGCCTGTCTCTGACCGTCGGTCGTCGCCGTCACGACACACTTGCCTGGCCTCTTGCCGACGACCACGGCGGTCTGCTCGCCGACCCGCCGGACAACGGCCACAGCGGGATCACTGCTCTCCCAGACGACCTCGCGCTCGGCGGAATCCAATGGGGCAAGCGTCGCATTCAGCGTCGAACGGCCGTGCGCCGGAAGTGTGATCTCGGTCTCGTCGAGAGTCAGCGATCGGACACGGGTTCCCGGCTGGCAATCGACCGTCTCGTTGAGTTCCACCGTCGAGATTTCAACGCCCGCCTTCTCGTCCCCTGCGACCAGATTGAGGCGATACGTGTTCCACTTGGCGGGCGTGGCGAGGTCGAAGGTGCGACGCGTGGCCAATTCGGTGAAACCGGGATCGTTCCGCCGGTCGAGCCGCGTCCAGGTCCTGCCGTCGTCGTTGGAACCGCAAAGTTCAATCGCACGCGGTTGTCGTTCCTTCCTCGGGCACTCGACGACATAAGACGTGACGGATCGCTTCCGGCCCTCGGCGTATTGGCATTGGATCCAGGTCGACTCAGCCCGGTCAATCCACGCCGTGCGCCCCTTCTCTTCACGGTCGAACGCATTCATGGGCGGACTGCCGGTGTCGGCGTGTCCGCGACTGGTGATGCGGCACGCGCCCGCCGGAGCAAAGTACGCGGTGTTGACCAGCAGACTCCGCGGTCGGCCCTTGCCCGCTACCATCAGGTCTTCGAGCGCCGCTTCGACCTCACGCTTGGGTCGCTTTCGATCCAGCACCAGATAGCTGTGCCTCGTCCCTGGGCCCGGCGTCCACGTGTTGATGCCCGTCTTCGGATCGACGCTGTTTGTCCCACCTTGAACCACCCGATACCACGGCGCCGCCCCGCGCACCGCGACGAGGCAGGACACCGGATCCCAGCTCAACCGGTCGCCCGCATAGCCCACACCGGGGTATGCGGTGTAGGCCACGGTCAGCGGGTTGTGCTCCGGCATCTCATGGGTGACCCGACGCCCGGAACACGTCGAGCCGCCTTCGCCGTTGAACAGGATTTCGGTCGGCCACTCGGTACAGATCAGGGACGCGGACGCAGGGTCCATTTTGAAGTTCCATTCCGCGTCCTTCGCGCTGGCGAACGGCGGATACTGGCCACCCATGACGTCGAGCCGCCGCACCTTCCTGGCGACCAGGTCCCTCCCGTCCAGCGGGCTGTTCTTGTCGGCACTCGAACGGAGCAGGTTCGCCAGGTTGCGAAGCGGGCCGACCGCCAACACAACCACGCTGTGATCGGGCTCCTTGGCCAAGAGCTGGCGATAGAGCGTGACCGCGTCCGGATACTCCCTGCTCTCGGCGAACGCGTGCGGGAAACGGCGCACCACCTCGGCCGAGAAACCGGGATTCGGCAGCAGTCCGTCGTCCTTGAGCGTCCCCACCGCAATCTCCGGGCGACCGAACCAACGGTTGATGGAATCCAGGCACGGCCCGATCGCCTTCGACGAGGTGCATCCCATCGTGGCGAGCAGTCTGGCCTCGCCACGCTCCACGGCCCCATGAAGCAGGAACAACGCGCCGATGTCGTCACAATCCCCTCCGGCATCCGTGTCGAGGATGACCGTCAGCGGCGGCTCGCCCGCCTGACACGGAAAGCTCAGCAGGCTCGAGGCGAGCACGACACCCGCAAGCGGCCGAGTCAGGTTCCGCAGCATCCGTATGACAATCCAATACACCATCGAGCCATAGATTCGCCCAGGACCTCACCCTGTGGCAACCCTCCGGGCGACGGGTCGAGACGCCCGGGGGCCTCTGGACACTGCCCCCTTTGGGAAAGGATTCGGGGCGGCGATGTCCTCATCGCCATGGGAATGGCTTTGGAACGGCGACGGGGACGTCGCCTCCCCGTTGTCTGCGGGGGCAGTGTCCAGATGCGCCTGTCTGCGACTCTCCCCAAGAATCTCGTTTGCCTAGCCCACGACGGCCGGTAGATGATTCGGCCCCGATTCCCATGAACCGCCTTTCGCCAACCCTTCGTCTCCTGGCCCACTGGTTCGCCGGAGTTTCCCTTTCTCTCGCCTGGGCTCAAGAACCCGTTTCCTCGCCCACTCGCCTGATCGTGGAAACAGGTCCCGCCGCCCTCCCGGCCGCCGACGGCACCCGCACCTTCCACGTGCGCGTCCGCTCTGCCGACGACGCTGGCCAGACGGTCTTGGATCCCCGCACCAACGTCGTCCTGTACGCGTATACCTTCGCTCCCGCCACATTGGTCGTCTCGGAAGTCGCCCGGGATCTTCAGGAATTCGAGTTCACCCACGTGGGTGAGGAACCCCTCGATCTGGCCAACTGGACCCTTCGCACTTCGGATGGCGGCTCCCAGCAGAACTCCCAACGCGTCATCGCTGGGCCCGCCGTCCTCGCGCCGGGTGGAGTGCTTCGTTGGAGTGCCCGGACCAATGCCCCCAACACCTTCCCCAACCTCGCCGAGACCAATCGCTTTGGCCTCAGTTTCATCGAAGTCCGAAATGCTGCGGGTGAACTCGTCGATCAGGTCGTGCTGGGGAGCCCCAATCAGATTCCCGAGTTCCGCTGGTCCGGCCCCGGCCTCGTTCCTCCCAGCAATCCCACCAACAGCCTCCGCCGAACTGGCAGCCTCAATCGCTTCCATGCCCTCGACTGGTCGTCGGGCCCGCCTTCGTTCGGCAGCCTGAATCCCGGCCTTACCCTGCCCTGGACCGGCACCCGCCAACCCGCGCTCCCCACCCCCGCCGCCCTGGTCCTGACCAACGGCCTCTTCGAAGGCCTGGTAACCGTGCCCACCGGAACCGCCCGCCGCCTGCAATGGGCCGCCGGTTTCGGCGACGGTCGGCTGTGGGACAGCCCCCTCGAACCATTGCCTCCGGCCCCGCCGCTGATCCTTGAGCTCGCGTCCGGCTCCACCCACGGCTCCGAATCCAACCCTGGCCCGCAGGCCGTTGTCCGACTCCGCCTGCCCGCCCCTTCCGTAGCGGCCGCCGATCTACCGGTCGCCCTCAGCTGGTCAGCTCCCGGCGAGTTCGCCAGCCCTGCCGAAGCCGTCATTCCCGCGGGTGCCACCCAGGTCACCTTTCCGGTCCAGGCCCTCGATGATGCCCTCGCCGACGCTCGTTCCCGGGTGCGGTTGACCGCCCGCCTGGCAGGCTACGCTCCGGCGACCCTGGACTTCACCCTGGATGACAACGAGTCCGGCACCTTGCGACTCAGCCTGCCCCTCTCTGGCATCGAAGGCTCTCCTCGCCTGTCCGCGCGCAGTTGGGTGCTGCTGCCCGCGCCAGCCCTCCACGACACCGAAATCGAACTCAGTGGCGAAGGCCGACTGCGGGCTCCGGCCCGGATCGTTGTGCCCGCCGGCTCGCACTCCGCCCGGTTCGATGTGCAAATCCTGGATGATCCTTACTTCAATCAACCGCCAGCCGCCGACCTCCTTCGGGCCTCCACCCCGGGCTGGGCTCCGACGACCGCTTCCCTGAGCGTGACCGACAATGACCCTGCCGGGTTCACCCTCGAAGTGCCGCGGGAGGTGATCGAAGGCACTCCAACCGTCGGTCAGATCACCTTTCGGTCCCCACCCGACCGTCCCCTGGAGTTCCGCCTCACCAGTACGCCTTCGGGTCTGGTGCATCCCGCCCGCGTGACCGTGCCCGCGGGGGCAAGTGCGGTGGAATTCCCGCTTTCCCGGGCAGACGACCTCCAACCCACCGCCAACGTTGGGGTCCAGTTGGTGGCCAGCGCCCCGGGCCTGGAGACCCAATCCAAACCCTCGTCCCTTCTCGACAACGATTATCCGCCCCAAAGATTGAGCGTGTTGCTCGATGCCGTGCAGTTGAGCACCGGGCCTGCCCGGCTCCGCCTGCAGTTGCTGGATGCCGCACAGCAAAGCATCCCCCGGGATGGCACCGTCCAACTGCGCGTGGCGGGTGGCCTGGGTGACGCAGCCCTGACTCCAACCTCGAGCCAGGTGCCTCTGGTCCAGGGACGATTCGACGGCGACATCCAGTTCACTGGGACCGGCTTCGGCACGGTCCTCGAGGCCGTCTTTGGGACCATCACCAATCAGTCATCTCCCTTCGACCTCACCCCGGGACGCTCCTTCAACCATGCCGTCGCCGATGTCGCCCGTTGGCCTGGCCGCACCAACCTGCTGGCCCTCCGCTTCCTGACCAATGGAGCCGCCGTCTCCGGCCAACTGATCGAACTCGATCCCGCCCTGGGCACCGTCGTCCGCCGACTCGACCTGCCCCGCCGTGCCCTGCGCCTCGCCGTCGCCGACTCCGGCACCGTCGCCTGGCTCGGATCCGTCACCAATACCCTCCAACGCATTGATCTCGCCGTCTGGACCGTGGATCGGGAAGTGCAGATCCCCGCAACCAGTGGGTCGCGCCGCGTCCAGGCCCTCGCAGTCTCGCCCGGGACCACGGACGACCTGGCCGTGCTCACCCTGCCCGTGCAGACCGGCCTTCCGGACGCCGTGCGCCTGACCGGTTTGAGGCAGGGGCAGCCCGTCGGGGAACAGATCCTCGATCCCGGCGGATTCGGCGCAGACGTCGTCCCCGGTCGTTCCACCGGGGAATTTTACGCCGTCTGCTCGAAGATCGTGTCCCGAGTGACCCTTTCCGACACGGGGCTGGTCCGGACCGCCGAGCGCGATCTGCGGAGTGCGCCGTTTGCGTACGTCGTCCATCCGGTGCTCGCGGACGCGGGTTTGCTGCTCGGCAGCGGTCAGGTCCTGGATCCAGAGACTCTCGCCGACCGACCCGACTTCGCGCCCCAGACCGGGTTCCCGCTCCGCACCACGGTCCTGCCCTTCCCGGAACTGGACCTCGTCGTCTTCGCAAATGAATCGCGGAACCTCGTCACGTACGACGCCACCCAACGGACCGAGTTGATTCGACGCATCCTGCCCTCCTCCACAACAAGTCCGGCGCTGGATCGATTGATTCGTTGGGGCGCCCGCGGCGCGGCACTCCTGTCCTGGACCGGACAACAGCTCGTGCTCATCGATGCAGCTCCACTGCGCCCTGGGCCGGCAGATCT
>JAIXZE010000198.1 GCA_027489875.1 Verrucomicrobiales bacterium | reverse complement strand
GGGGAGACTGTGTCGGTCAGTAGCGTGGGTGATCCGGCCTTCACTGGGGGCATCGTCGGCTTTGGGCGCGGTGCGACGATCCTGCTGCCTGAATCGTGGATGGATCGGGTGCCCCGTCCGGAAATGGCCGTCGAAGTGTTCCGTCGCCGTTGGCAGATCAAACAGGGTTTGCCCGGCCGGGCCTTCCTGCTCGTGCTCGCGTGGAATCTGATCGGGGCGTGGGTGGGCGGAAGGGTCGTCGATCTGTCCACAATTCCGTTGGGCCACGCGCTCATCGGGTTCGCCTGTTGGATGACGTTGTGGACGTTCGCGAGTCTTCTCGTGCTTCCGGTACTTGGCCGAGAAACTGTGTTCACGGCCGACCGCGCGGCTGCGGATGCCGGAATGGATCCGTCGGAATGGATCAGACTTTTCCCCAAGCTCACCGGCGAGGACGGGAACTCGCGAGCCGCGCTCCAGAATATCTTCTACCCGATTCCATCCGTGGAGTTGCGATTGCGGTCGCTGAGGGAGTCGCGTCGAAGGGTGGTCCTGGGCCCGGTGGCCCGCGGCAACCTGTATTATTCGCTGGCTGGGTTGACGCTGCTGGGTCGGTCCGTGCACTGCAACGTGGGACGGCCTGGACTGTGGGTGTTCCCGCCCATGACCTAGGGCTCGCTCCGTTCAGTGGATCGGCTCGGGGTGATTGGGAGACAGAGACAGGATGGCTTTGGCCGCCTCGAACCCGGAGAACGCGGCACCCTCGACGCCCCCTTGGCCAAAGGCGTCGCCGGCCAGTACGAGCAGCGGAATGTTGTTCGCCACGATGCAGGGTTCGGGGGCCGTGACACGAGGGCGGCTGTAGCGCCATCCGTGGACCTGATACGTCCTGACACCCGCGCCGAGCCATTCCGCGGCTGCAGCGAGGAGAAGGCGTCCGGACTCCATGCGGTCGCGATCCCAATGTTCGAGGCTGAATTCCGGCGTGGCCTGGAGCGTGACCGCCGGTTCCTGCGAGATCCCTTTCGAATGGTTGTCGGTGATCGAGGCGATCGGGCCCGTGTCGAAGAGGATTCCACCGGGAAGCGGGACGCTTGAGGGGCCTTCGAGCACGGCCATCACGGTCAGGCATCGATCGTATTCGATGGCGTTGAGGCGTTGGCGGAGTGCTGGAGCCAGCGGGAAGCCGCCGGCATCCAGCAGGGCGAGCGACTGAGGCACGGGTGGCGTAAGGATCAAGGCCTTTGCGGTGACCGATCGACCATCGAGCGTGGTGGCGACCCAATGAGTCGCTTCTGGGCGCACGGCGGTGAGGGTTGTCTCGAGTTGGACAGGCACGCCGAGGGCGAGGTGTTTCGCCACGCCGGACATGGAGGGCACGCCACGCCAGTGGCATGGGCTGGATCGCGCGGCGGGGGCTGGATTCCACTCGGCAACCGCCCCATCGAGTCGTTCGCGCAAACCAACGGCGGCGTGGCAGGAATCCCCTGTCGTGAAACCCTGTGCGCCATGATCGAAGGCCGCACCGTCGATCCGTCGGCTGGCCAGCCTTCCACCCACGCCCCGACCCTTGTCGAGAACCATGACGGATCGACCGGTGCGGATCACTTCGCGGGCAGCGATCAATCCCGCCATGCCAGCGCCCACCACGAGGACATCCGTCGCCTGTTCCAGGGAATCCATTCAGACGCGCACGCTTCCCCTCATGCGCCGTGGCGTCAACAGGGTGGGCATGGAACGTCTCGGGAAAGTGGCGGCGGCCTGCTATCCGCCCTTGGCCCGTTTCGCCAACGGATGGACGCCACGCCGGCAGGCATCGGAGCAGTACAGGACCCGATCCCAATCGCGTTCCCACTTCTTCCGCCAAGTGAAGGGGCGGGCGCAGGCAGCGCAGATCTTGGTGGGGAGGTTTGCTTTCTTCATTATCGGACGGTTGGCGAGTGCCAGCGCAAGGTGACCCCGGTTGTGGGGTTGGCAAATCCAGCCTAGGGTGGCCCATGTCCAAGATGCTTTGGTGGGTGGCTTCCTCCGTGGTCGTGCTTTCGGCCACCACCCTCACCGGGTGCTTCGCCACGCGCGCGGGTTACGAGACGGCACCCTATCAGGTTGTCCGACGGGATGGGAAGGTCGAGGTCCGGTCGTATCCGGCGATGACGTTTGTGGAAACGCCGTCGGGCGGTGACGATTTCATGCGATTGTTCCGGTACATCTCGAAGGAGAACGCTGGCGAACAGAAGATCGCCATGACCACGCCCGTGTTCATGACGGGTGCGGGTTCCGATGCAAAGAAGATGGCCTTTGTCATGCCGGAGAAGATGGAGACGGCACCGGCTCCGAAGGATGCAAAGGTTCAGGTACGCCGGATCGAACCCGGTACGTTTGCGGTGCTGCGCTTCCGTGGAGACCAGCAGGGTCCGGAGGGGGAAGCGTACCGGACGCTTCAGGAATGGATGAAGGCACAGCAGCTCCCGGCCACCGGGCCGGCTACGTTCGGTTACTTCGATCCGCCGTGGACCCCGGGGTTCCTTCGCCGCAACGAGGTGATGATTCCGACGATTGTGGGACCTTGAAGGACGGCGTTGATTGGCTCGGGCAGGCTGTATGGCACCCTGTCGGATTTCTTACCACGAATGACACGAAATGCACGAAGCTACTAGGTAGCGGCGCTGGGAACCTCTTGTTTGGTCCGTGAAGTTGTCGGCGAACGGATTCAGGCGACTTTTGCGGTGTCTCTCTTGACCTCCGCCTGCCGATCAACCACGTCTAGTGCGATGGGTCCAAACGACAAATGCCCTCCGCCTTCGCATACCGCCGAAGTGTTTCGCAAGGAGGTCCTACATCCAGAACTCTCCTACTCGATTGTCGGGGCGGCCATGAAAGTGCTGGCCACACTCCGGCCGGGGCTGAATGAAAAGGCTTACGAGAATGCGATGGTCATCGAGTTGGCGATGCGGGGGCACTTGGTACAGCAGCAGCGCCGGTTCGAGGTTCGGTATGAGGGGGTTGTTGTCGATACCTTGGTTCCAGACCTCTTGGTTGATGGGTGTGTGATTGTCGACACAAAGGTGGTTACGGAATTTGCTGATGCGCACATCTCACAAATGATTGGTTATCTGGCAATTACGGGATTTAGATTGGCTATCCTGCTAAACTTCAAGCATACAGAACTTCGCTATCAGAGGGTCGTTCGATGAGAGGCGTTCCAGAGCACAAGGCAGATTGGATCGGCAGTCTGATCAAGAACTCCCAAAACTTACGCATCGAGTCCCATTCGTGAGGTTTGTGTTATTCGTGGTTTCGATTTTCCAGCGATCTTTTGGATTTGAATTCTTTTGCCCCCGTTGCGGTTGGGTGGGTGGCGCGGCCAGAATCCCGGCGTGCTGCGACAGACGCTTTGTCATGTGCCGGGAGTGGGGATCAAAGCCGAGGAGCGGTTGTGGGCGTCGGATTGGACTAGGTACACATTGACCTGCGCTATGTGCTGGTTGGGCTGGGATACAAGGGCGGGTTGAAGGCGTGCGAGCGGAGTCTTGGGTTGGATCGTGGGGTTATCTCGGTGGTTTTGGGACTGGATTCTGGCACTTAGTCGGCCGCACGGAGCGCGTAGAACTGGGCGGCGGCGCTGCCCGCCACGGGAAACCGCGCGAAGCCCTGGGGATCGAGCGTCACGCGCTGGCCTCCGTCCCAGACGATGAGGTCCTGCGAGGACCGGAGCAGATAGGTCCCCCCGGGTTCGCCCTGCATTTCAAGTGTGATTCCTGTGGCCTCGGCCACCGCCTTCAGTGTGGGCGCAAGACCCTGGCCCGGGGGCCAGATCCGCAGGGATCCGGCTGCTGGAACACCCAGGCCATCGAAGCTCCCGCGTCCGGTGAACTGGGCGGAACCAGCGGCAGCGGGCATGGGAAGGGCTTCGTAGCTGAAGGTGCGCGCCGTGGCATCGAAGAAGGGGCCCCACTTGATCTTGCGACTGACGGGATCCCATCGGCCTTCGTGGCTGAGATTGCGGACGGACCATCCTTCGGGCGGTGACTCCACGAGGGCAAAGGCGCGGGTGTCGGCCCGGGGCGAAACCCCAACGGTGACGGCGACGGATTGATTGGGGCGATAGCTGGAGGGAAGGACCCGACTGACCGGGAGGGGGCCGGCTTCGGCAGGCGGATCGCCAGCGGGTTGGGCGATACGGGAGCCTGGACTGGCGTTGGTGCCCTGAACCCACCACTGCGGAGCGTTCGTAACGGGGTTGTTGTCGAAGACATAGGCTCCCCCCGCCTTCCACAGGGCGGCGGCACGGGTGACGTAGTCCTCGACACTGTCGGCGGTGAGCGGAGGTTCCACCGGCCAGCTTCCAGCCGTCTTCCAAGCGAGGATGTAATCGGTGACCTCGGTCTCCGTCAGATGGCCGTCCGCGGGGGAGAGATCCGCTGGATGCCGTCCATCGGCGAGGCGGGGATTGGTTCCCTGGAGGAACTCGCGCAGATCCGGACGGCCGTCCAGATCGCTGTCCTCGGTGGGGTTGCCGCCCGTCGCGGAACCGAAGTAGGAGAGTTCGAAGGTGTCGCTCATTCCGTCGCCGTCGGTGTCGATGGAGCCGAAGTCGATGCGGGCACTGAGGCCACGTTCGGAGAGGGTGAAGGTCTTGAACTCGCGGTCGCCGGAGGCGTCACGAACCACAAGGTGCACGGTGGACCCGACGAGAACGTTCGTGGGATTGATGAGAGGAGTGGCGGACTCGGCGTTGAGGCTGAGGGAAAAGAAATTGCCGGCCGCGGGCTTGGAGCCCATGCGATAGCGGCTGATGGCCGGTCCGTCGGGAGTCTTGCGAGCTTCGACGATGACACTGCTGTCCGAGGCACTGACGGGGGTGCCATTGAGCACGATGGTTCCATAGAGTCGGACGCCGGGCTCGGGGATACCCGCGAGCGACTGGAGTCCGAAGGTGGCGAGCAGGGCGATGAGCAGGGCGGCGCGATCCACCGCTGTTGGCCGCCTGCCCTCAGGCGGCGAGGAAAGGCCGCCCGCTGAGGGCAGCGGGCCTACAGAGTGCGGGCCTACAAGTGGCAGACTGGGAGACTGGGTCTTCATGGGATTCGTGTTCCTGGGGTGACGTCGGGGGTTCAGTTCCCGGAGTAGGAGTAGGTCTGGAAGAACAGTTTGATATCGCTGACCGAGTCGATGAAGCGGTCGAGACCCGTGTTGGGATTGGCGAGGAATGTCTGGCCCGGAATGATCAGGACCCAATCGGTGTTCCACACGCTGCGCCCGATGAGACGTGAGTCGCTGGTGGCCTCGGAGGGGTTGAAACCGCCGCTGTCGTGGTAGGCTCGGAAGCTCGAGAAGCGACGGATCTCGGCGAAGCTTCCGCCGATCGAGTCGTTGATGGGAATCCAGGACGGATCGGAGAGTCGATTGGCACCGATGGGGAAGGGGACGGGCAGGGCCTGATCGACGACGCGCCAGCCGCGAGTGACGAAGTCATTGGCGGTGGGGGAGCTGAGGACATCGGAACCCGCCGGGACCAGGTAGACGCGCGGCGTCTGGGCGAGGCCGAGGCCGTTGTAGCCGGTGAACCAGACGCCGACGCTGCGGATCTTCGTCGCGAAGCGGCTGGGATCGTAGGCGCTGTCGCCGCCACCGAGGGGCCAGGAGAAGAAGTTCTCGCCCGACGTGACGGTGCTGGGGAAGCGGATGACGATGCCGGGTTGTGGTCCGGTGGACTCGGGAGCAAAGGAACGGCAATAGCGGCGGAACTCGGGGAGATCCCACAGGTTGGCCACGCGCTGGCTCGAGAGTTTCGCGCGCCAGTCCTCGTTGCTGGCGTCGCGGAGCCGGAACAGTTCATTGCGGAGTGAGAATCGGCCGGTCTCGGTCTGGGGATTGTTGAATCCGAGTTGGGTCTTGAGCACATCGAAGTTGCTGGCCATGCGGGCGAGTGGATCCGCGAGGCCGGCGCGTCCGATGACGGGCACACCGTCGAGCATCTGGCCGATGGACCGCTGACGGATGATGTCGGTGAGGAAGTTTCGGCCACCGCGGGCGTCGGTACCGAGGAGGTTGGACTCGTAGTCGTAGGCGGTGGCGGCCAGGAAGACGTAGCGCTGGGCGAGGTCGAAGGAGGCCCGGTACTTCTGGAGGGCATCGTTCCGGAAGATGCGGAAGGTCATGTCCTGATAGCGTGATTCGGTGGTGCGGGCGGAGACGCGGGTGCGGAAGGCGACGCGTTCCTCGAGCAGGCGTTGACCCCGGGCGAGGGCGGCCAGGTAGCGGTCGCCGGACTGTTGGACGGCCTCGGCGAGGCGGATGCCTTCGAGCTTGGAAGTGGCGACCTGATGAAGCAGCCGTTCGAGTTCCTCGACCTGCTTGCGAATCTCGTAGTCGAACTCAACCGCCGAAATCTTGGAGTTCACGATCGCCTCGGCGGCCGGGAGACCGATCTTCTCCGTGAGCTCGGCCAAGGTGTTGTAGGTAGTGGACCACCCGCCTGCCGTCTGCTTGAGCGTTATCGCCCCGAACTTGATGGCAGAGCGGGCCGAGGAGGTGGCGTCGTTGGCGAGACCGACGGCGACCGGCAGGGCTTCCTGCGTGGCATCCCCGATCGAGCCCGCAATTTCGCCAGCCTTGCTGGTATAGCCTGCAAGCCCCTTCAAAGTCACGATGGTTGTGGCAAACGAGATCTTGGTGTTGGCCAGATCGCTGCGGAGTCGGAGGGTGTCGGCGCGGAGATCGTAGCGTGCGCTCAGGGTAGCCACGCGATCCTCGATGTCGGCGAAGAGTGCGGCATCGGCCTTCAGTGCGGAGCGGAGACGGGCCTCATTCTGGATCAGGTCGGAAAGGGCGAGTTGGATCTCGCCAGCGGCCCGGCGCGACCCCCAGGTGGAGGGCGGCGAGAAGGCATAGCGCGCGGTTGTCCGAGGGAATTTCACGGCGAGGATCCGGTTGGTGGCTGAGAGGACATCTGTGCCATTGGCCAGACCCTTGGCAAAGTCCTCGGGGAACCAGAACGATTCGTTCGAGCTTCCGAATGCCCCGCTCTGGGAGTTTCCGCTGACGCTGATGCCCAGACCCATGGGGGTATAATAGGCGGTCCTTTCGGCGGCTGCCGTGCTGCTGATGCCATCGAAATCGGGCACGGGAACGTACATGTAGTGATAGAGGTCGGGGCCCTCGTAGCCGCTTGGGTAAGTCTTGCCGGCGCCGATGTCGCCGGCATGGGGGTAGCCGTAGATTTCGATCAGGCGGTTTCTGAAGTCCCGCTCCTGGTCGGAGACATTGGAGGCGTATTCCTCAACGGAATCCTGGTTCCGGCGAAGGGCTTCCGTGGACTTGTTGACTTCGTCCCAGACGGAGACCGCATTCTTCATGGCCTTGATCGCGCGGTCCTGGATCTGTTCGTAGTGGGACTTGGGTGGCTGGCCCGACGAGGCGTTGACCAGCGAGGGATCGATGTCGAAGGGCACCACGCCCTTCGCCAGCCCGAGCGGGTTCAGACCGGCGTCGGCCTGGTCGAGGCGCGCCTGTATTTCATCGAAATGAGCTGGGATTTCCTGGATCTCGCGGACGGTCTGGCGGTCGATCCTGTCGATGCCCGTGTGGGAAGGGTTCGGGTCGACGCTCGGGAGGAGGGTGTTGGCGGTGATCCAGTCGAGGTAGGCACCGGTCCCAGCCCGGCGTGCCCATTCGGAGACACCCCAGGCGCGCTCGGTCTGGGTGTCCTTGTAGCCCTGCCATTGGCCGGCGGGATCGTCGACGTAGTCCCGGCGATACGTGAGGTCGACGATCTCGGCTCCGGTGCGGGCCTTGGCGGCAGCGGTGCTGGCGAACTTCCGTTCGTCCAGGTAATCCACCTTCAGGGTGGCCCCGGCCACGCTGACGAACTCACTTCGGGGAACCCAGGTGAAGAAGGGATGCCGCAACAGGTCGTAATGCTGCTTCATGGCGGTGAGGTAGTGACCCCAGGCATCGCCGTGGCCCTGCGGGTAGAGGCGTCGGGCGTCCTTTTCGTCGAGGAAGCCGTTCCCATCGATGTCGCTGATATTGTAATTCTGCTGATAGGCGACCTCGCCTTCGCCGAGAGTGAAGTTCCAGAACAGACGATTGTAGATGGGAGCGGCGGAAACACCGGCGGCGCTGTCGTCCCGGCCGCGCAACAAGCCCAGTTCCTCCTCGAGGAGCGAATCGAGCTGGTTCTGGAAGGCGAAGATGCTTGATGCGAGGGAGCCGTATTCACGGCTTCCGGAACCGAAGCCGATGGTGGGATCCGTGGCGTCTGCGTATGCCTCGTTGCCGAGGACCACATAGAGGTCGCTCAGACGGGTTGCCGCCAACAACAGGGCATTGTTTGCCGGGTTGAAATCCACCGGGGGAACGCCCTCGACGCTCAGACCCTTGGCCCGGTCCAATACCGTGCTATAGGCCTCGATCAGGCCCACCTGGTTGATGGCGTCCGCCGAGGGATTGAAGGCGATCGGTCCTTCGTAGCGGGCCCCGGCCTGGATCAGCATCGAGGAGAAGGTCGCCGCCGCCGACGAATGGAAATCGGTGGTGCGGGAGTCAAACGGGTTCAGCCCTCGGATCACGCGCTTGACCCAGCCTTCTGCGAGGGCGGCGCGGGGTTGTTCGGGCGTCCCGGTGGGATCGCCCACCCAGCCGCTCCAGGCGGCGGGTGAACCGAGGTTCACCGCGTATCCACGGTACCGGCAGATGAAGGCGTTGTCGGAAAGCGTGATCAGCCCGGATTCTGCCCCCTCACCGATGGTCAGGTCGTTGACGCCGGAGCCGGAGGTGGGCTTGAGGTTGGTGTAGGCCAGCCAGCCCCGCATGTCGCTGGGTGCCGGTGCGGTAGGGTCCGTCACGATCGGCAGGTCGGTGGGATC
>JAIXZE010000061.1 GCA_027489875.1 Verrucomicrobiales bacterium | reverse complement strand
GGGCGGATGCCGGGGATCTCGAGGCGCACGGAGTGGCCGTCGGATTGGACGGTGGCGGATTTCACGGTCCAGTCTTCGCGGCCTTCCTTGTCGGGTTGGCTGACGAGCCAATCCTTCGAGCCGTACTGCTGGGCGTAGCGGTAGTTCCAGACCTTGATCGAGTAGCTGCCGGGGTCCTGCGCGGTGGCGGGATCGACGGGTTGGGAGAAGCGGACCTCGACCCCGCCAGCGACGGCCTTCCATCCGATGGGCAGGGCGACGGGCTTGCCGGTGAAGCGCACGCGCTGGACGGCTCCGTCCTTCACGGCGCTGGTCTGCCATCCGGTGCTGCCCGCGACGAGGAGGCTGTTGTCGGCGGGGTTGAAGGTGGCGCGGTTGGGACCGCTCAGGAACCGGGCGGGAAGCGCCACCACGGCGCCGTTGATGCCGACGCCGGAAGGGTCGGTGTCGCGCAGGGCGAGCATCAGGCCGCAACGTCCCCAGAGGAGGTGGAGCATCTGGCCGCCGAGCGGGCCCCACTGGCCTTCGGGGATCC
This sequence comes from Verrucomicrobiales bacterium, assembly GCA_027489875.1. Taxonomy (GTDB): domain Bacteria; phylum Verrucomicrobiota; class Verrucomicrobiia; order Limisphaerales; family UBA9464; genus UBA6176. Next base: position 3,384 of record JAIXZE010000061.1, on the reverse strand, counting down.
AGACCTGGGAACCGCTGGAGTTGTCGACCCCGTGGGGGATCCAGCAAAGGGGCGCGTCGTAGGCTTCGGTGCGTTGCGCGGTGACCCGGGGACCGCCCCAGCCGCCGTACAGCCCTTCGCGGATTTCCCACAGCCCCGAGGACGGGGTCCAGTCGCCCTGCTGCGGGGCGACGGTGATCACCTTGCCGTCGGGGCGGACGCCCATGCCGTTGGGATTCCGGAATCCAGTGGCGAGGGTTTCCATGGCGGAACCGTCGGCGGCGACGCGGTGCACGCCCTTGGGATCGACGTAGTAGAAACGCCCGGCGGTGTCGGTCTCGAGGCAGGTGACGTAGTCGTGGCCACCGGCGGAAGTCTGGATGCCGTTGAAGAAGGCTTCGTACTCCTCGGCGACGCCGTCAGCGTTGCGGTCGTGGAGGCGGGTGATGTGGTCGCGTCCGAGGACGAACACCTCGCCGTTGCGGACCTTGAGGCCGAGGGGTTGGTAGAGGCCGGTGGCGAAGCGTTGCCAGCGGAGATTGCGGAGGGAGTCGTCGACGCCGGTGAGACGCCAGACGTCGCCGTGGATGGTGCAGGTGTAGACGGTGCCGTCCGGGGTCCGGTCCACGCCGGAGGCGAAGAAGAGGGCCTTGGCGGGGTTGTCGTAGGGGAAGGTGAGCGTGTCGACGGCGAGGATGTCGGTGTCGAGGCCGCGCTGGCCGGTGGTGGCGAGCGTGGGTTCCGGGGTTGGGGGGACGAGGGCGGCGAGGGGATCGCGGGGAGCCGGCTGGGCCTTGGACCACGCGTCGAAGGCGGCCTGCTGTTCGGCCGGGCCGCGCCAGAGGTGCAGGGTGAGGAGTTGGGGGGAGGATCCGTCTGATCCGTCTGATCCGACGGATCGGACTGATCCTTGGTGAGGGGGGAGGATGAGCGAGCCAGGGTGGGGTGTGATGGCCAGGGTGCGGGTGAAGACGGGGCCGGCGGGGGTCTGGGTCAGGCCGGGGGTTTCGAGGATGCGGGTGCCGTTGACGGTGTATTCCAGGACGACGGCGTTCTGGCCGACATGGAGTTTCTGGAACCGGACGTTCGCGCCTTGCCAGTGCGAATCCTTCGGGAGTTCAAGGGCGGGTTGGCCCTCGGGGCGCGGGGCACCGATCAGGCCGAAGCGGGCGGGATCGAAGCGGACGAAGCCGCCCGTCCAGGCGGCGCGGAGCGTGGCGGTGGCGAGATCGTAGGCGACGCCGCCCGTGGCTTCCGCGGAGCCGAGGCGCAGGGCGAGACCGCGCGTGACGGTGGAACCGTCGGGCAGGCGGAAGGTGGCGGCGAGATGGTGGCCGATGTCCGAGGCCTGCCAGCGGTTGTCGACCCAGTCGCCTTCGCCCTGGGCCCCGGGTTCGCGACCGGAGACGGCGGGTTCGCCGGGGCCGCGGGTGGCGGCGGTGGACTCGGTGGGCGCGGGGCGGGTACTGCCGGTGGACGGATTTGCAGGGGGCTTCGCGGTGGCGAGGAATTGTGGGACGTCGTCGAGATTCCAAACGGCGAGGCTCGAATCGTCGGCGTGGACGGGGCTGGTCGGGATGGCGGCGATGTTGCGGAGGCCTCGGCTGATGCGGACGTCGTCGATCCATCCGTCGCAGCCGAGTCCTTCCTCGACGAGTCGACCGATGGCGAAGCGGGAAGCGGTGGAGTCTGGAACGGCGAAGCGGCGGATCTTCTGGTCGGCGACGACCTTGCCGTCGACGAAGAGCTTCACCTGTCCCGGGGCGCACTGCGCGGCCACGTGGTGCCATTGGCCGTCGGCGATGGAGGTGCCGCTGCGGACGGTGTCGGGCGAGCCTCCCGGCGCGTAGAAGCTGAGGTCGCCGGTGCCGGCGAACGTGTAGAGTTCCCAGTGGGAAGACGAGGCCTTGGCTTCGCTGGCGGCGATGATGTTGAAGGCGTCCTTCGATCCGATCCGCACCCAGGCTTCGAGGGTGAACGGGGGTTTGCGGAAGTCGGCGGGGGCGTCGAGGACCAGGCCGGCGACGCGGGCGTCGAGGGCGTGGTCGAAGCGGCCGTCCACCCCGGCCGACTTGCCGGGGGCTGGAAGCAGGGAGGCGACGTGCGTGGGGGCCGGGCGCGGAGCCGTGGGTCGGACGCGCGGTGGCGAAGGCGGGACGGTGGCGAGCGGGGCGAGGGCCTCGAGGCCCGTGAGTTCCTTGCGGAGCTTCACCTCGGCGTCTTCGTCGGTGTGGCCGATGACGCCGATGGGCCCCTTCCATCCGCTGGCGTGGACGATGCGGAGGAGGTCGAGTTCCTCGTCGCCGGTGCCGAGGGGGATGATCTTCCGGCCCTTGCGATCGCCCTCCCACGTCATGCCGTTGAGGTTGAGCGTGAGGAGGTGGGGCTTGAGAATCTCGAATTGTGCGGCGAAGTCGGCGATGTGGTCGTGGGCGTGGTGGAAGTTGTAGACGATCCCGACGTTGGTGTGGCCGGCGGCCTGGAGGCGCTTGATGATCTCGACCTGGTTGGCGGGTTCGCCGAACCAGCCGAGGTGATTGTAGAGCGCGACGGTGCATCCGAGGCGGCGCGCTTCGGTGCAGATGGGCGCGAGTGTGGAGACGGCCCCGGAGATCTTCTGCTGGAGACGGGTGGCATCGGGCTCCGGTTCCGTGCCCATGGTGATCCAGAGCTGGGGATGGATCTTCTTCCGTTCGATGCACTCGAGGATGGCACGGGCTTCACCGTTGAGTCCGGCAGGGAACCACCAGGCGCTGATCTCGATGTTGCGGGCGCGCATGGCGTCGACCTCGGCGTCGAAGGTCGGGATGTGTTCCGCACGCCAGTCGTAGGCGAGTCGCTGGATGCCGAGGTTGGCGAGCATGGCGGCGCGTTCCTCGGGTCCGCGCTTCTTCGAATCAAAGGGGACGATGCACCACGCGACGAGATTGGTGCGCGAAAGGTTCCCGGCAGGCGGGAGGGCGGCTCGCGAGGTTGCCGCGGAAACGAGAGCAGCCGCGCAGAGGAGACCGGGGAGGAAGCGCATGGGGAGAGTTGGAAGATTCAAGTTTCAAGTTTCAAGCCTGCGCCCGGCTGCGATCGGGCGCGGGCTTCAAACTTCAAACTTGGAACTTCCCCCCTCACCGCTCGACGGTGAAGCCGACGTCGGTCTTGGCGTTGCGGGTGCCGGGCTTTCCGGTGGTGTTGCCCTGGTTGTCCTCGCCATCGGTGCCCAGGCCGTAGACCACGTAGCCGGGGTTGAGGGGGCGGAAGCGGAGGGGTTGGTCGGTGGCGGGGTCGATGGGGATGGCGGGGAGGAAGGCGGGGACAAGGTCGGTGAGGGATGCGGGGAGTTGGCCTTGGTGGGCGTTGCGGAAACGCTCGATGGCGCAGGCGACGGAGGCACTGCGCAGGAGGGTTGCCAGG
>JAIXZE010000353.1 GCA_027489875.1 Verrucomicrobiales bacterium | reverse complement strand
TCGGCTTTTCAGCCGATACTCAAACTCAACTGACTATCTACATTTCGGTGCAGACACGGTTTTAATCGCATCCACACCAGGACTCTCTCATCGCACAATTCAAATTTCAAGGAACGAGCAACGACTTGAACAGTGATACCAGCCGACGATTTATCCGACCGCTCGAATTAATCAAACAGTCTTAGTTTTAGACATCGTCTGCTGCACTGCGCTTTGTAGTCGCAAAGAACAACAACAAATTAGCGGGCACCTCAGGGAACCACAAGGGGTTTCTCCAATTATTTTTTCTGTAGCCCATTTTGGACACTCTGTCCTCCTGCACTTGCCCCTGCCCCAGCTGTTCCAATTGTTCCGGTTTGTGTCGATTTTGGATTCATTGTTGATGGGACGACGTTCCGCCATCAACCAACGACCCTGAGTCATTATCCTCATTGGGATTGCCAATCCGACTGGCGTTGAGACTTGTTCATGTATTTGAGCAGTCCAAGATTAAGGATCCGCATTGAGCATCATAACCAATTGCAGCTTAGGTGTTCACAGTTGAAATCCCTATCTGCACCATGCCTATGTGATAGTAACCCCAACTGGACAGTGATCGGACCCTCCAATCTCCTTCCGAATGAACGCTTCGTTCAGTTTTGGCCGGAGTCCTTCAGAGATCAGCATGTAGTCGATACGCCAGCCAACGTTGCGTTCGCGAGCGCGGTTCATTGGGCTCCACCAGGTGTAGTGCCCCCCTTCTTTGTGGAACTGCCTGAACGTGTCTATGAAGCCCGCGTTCAAGAAGGACTGAAAGCCTTCGCGTTCTTCCCTGGTGAAACCGTGGTTCCGTGTATTCGCTTTTGGATGGGTCAGATCGAGCTCGGTGTGTGCAACGTTGAAATCGCCGCAAACGACCACGGGTTTGTCCCTTTGAAGTGAACGCAAGTAGCCAAGGAAATCCCTGTCCCATGTTTGGCGATACGACAGTCTTGTCAGTTCCCTCTGCGAATTTGGGACGTAGACGTTCACAAGCTGAAAGGCTGGGAACTCGGCGAAAATCACCCTTCCCTCGCTGTCGTGCTGGCTGATTCCGATACCTGTCGATACGCGCATCGGATGGTGTTTGGTGAGGATGCAGGTTCCCGAGTAGCCGCGCTTATCGGCGCTGTTCCAGAGAGCCTTGTAAGGCGAGGGCCATTCCTGATTCACGTCGTCTGGTCTCGCCTTTGTTTCCTGCACGCAGAGGATATCTGGTGATTCACCACTGAGGTATTCGATGAAGTTCTTACGGAGAGCAGCCCGGAGCCCATTCACATTCCACGAAATGATTTTCACGGTTCACCCACTACTAGCATGGTGTGTGAAGTCGGCCAACCTCTCGACTGGTGCTAGCGACGAATGGTGCGCAACGTCAGTCCAACGCTGTTGGAACTGGCGATGCGCCTCCCACTTAGCTAAACCTGCATCATGTCAAACGGAGATCTGTGCTGCACCATCGTTCCTTATTTTCGAGTCGAGGATGACCGGCTTGTAACATTCAAAGATCTTTGTGCCCGTTTCGTCGCAAAGACATCCGAAGAAGAAGGATGCCTGTACTACGGATTCACCTTCTGCGGGAGCGTGGCGCACTGCCGCGAGGGATACACCGGTGCTGATGCGGTGCTTGCGCATCTGGCGAACGTGAAGTCCTTGCTTGAGGAAGCCCTCAGCATTTCATCCCTGGTTCGTCTTGAGATCCACGGCCCGGAATCAGAGTTGGCAAAATTGCGATCACCCTTGTCAGGCCTGAATCCCGACTTCTTCGTGTTGGAGTGCGGGTTTCGTCGTGGATGAGGAATACCCTGTTCATTTGTGGGTGACAATCAGCGCGCGTGAAGGCCTTGTGTCTCGACCAACTCCCAAAACCTGATTCTACCCGCATTCAGGGCATCGCGGACCGAGGATGAAACTACGCGATGGTGCCCGACTCCAAAGTGAATGGCTCGGATCCTGTTTCTCCAAACTTCACAGTGTCATCATGCCCAACCATTCTTATCTGATGCGCAGCCTTGTTCCGACCCTAGTGCTAGCCTTGGTGGCCGGTTGTTCGACCTTTCAACCATCCTCTCGGCTGGCGTCATCACTTGTCTTCCATGCGCCGTTCGACGGCACCGCCGATGCGGCCTTGGGAGGAGGAGATCGTCGTATCCAGACAGGACCGAGTTGGGGTGCCCCACGCATCACCGCACCGGGTTTGCCGCCGGAGAGGACTGTAATGCTCGCTCCAGGCGCAGGCCGATTCGGTGACGCACTCCGTTTCGAGAAGAAGATCGACCAGGTCGTCGGATACCGGGTTCCTGGCAATTTCCCGTACCAAACAAACCGCTGGTCCGGCACCGTCAGCTTTTGGCTCCGTGTCACTCCAGACGAGGATATCGAGCCCGGTTACAGCGATGTCATCCAGGTCACGTCGAAGTCGTGGGACGACGCCTCATTCTTCGTGGAGTTCACCAAGGACGAAAAGCCGAGGGAGATGCGCCTTGGCGTCTATGCAGACAAGGAGGTCTGGAATCCCAACAACCGCGACTGGGGCAAGATGCCGATGGAGGAGAAGCCACTCGCCCGCGTCCTGCGTCCACCCTTCCGACGCGACCGCTGGAACCACGTGGTCTTCACTTGGGAGAACTTCAACACAGGGCGACCGGATGGGGTCTGCCAGTTGTATGTCGACGGGGTCACTGCCGGATCGATCTCCGCCCGGGAACAGACGTTTCACTGGGACCTTTCCAAGTCCGTGATGATGCTCGGGCTTGCCTACACCGGATGGATGGATGACCTCGCCGTGTTCAATCGTGCCCTTTCCGCAGGGGAGGTCATGACCCTTCACCACCTGCCGGGCGGGGTCAGCGATCTTCGTAGATAGACTCCCCGGGCTCAGGGGTCCGGCCGAACCAAGCGAGCCTCTGGGTCAGCGTCTCTGGCGTCTCGCTTTGTTCGACGCTCTGGTAGATAACGCTGCGAGATTCGGCGGGCCGGTCCGCGAGATCCTTTGCCGGCGGCGTGATCTGTTCGATGGCGCCGACACGGGAAGCGGGCGATCCGGCGTCGTGATCGCCGTTCATGTAAAGGGAGCGAAGGCAAAGCAACGCAGGCGATCTCGGCCTCGGTGCCGAAGTACCGGAGCAACCAGGGGATGCCCCGAGAACGGACGTGGCTGGTGGGGATCCTCAAGACAAGGTTTTCGACTACTTTCGGGAGTCGCGCTTCACGGATCTGGAGTCCTTCGCAGCGGCTGACGGAGGCAGCTTCGAGAAAGATGCCTTCCTTCCGCATTGGCTCCCGGCCAGCTCTCCCAGTGAATGCCAGGGTGCCGGAGCCGAACTCGACGGGATGGACCTCGCAGCCCCGTATGCGGGACGTGCCTCAGGAAAACGAAGTCCGAGCCGACAAGGAGTCGTCGTGACGAACAGGTTTTGCGTGATCTCTGAAATGGCCCGGGAGCCCCTCGGACTCCGCACTCGCCATTCATCGACCACCGGCGAAACTCATCGTGCATAAGCGATGAAGACCAAGAAAACCGTCATCCTCGGCATCCTGGGCAGCATCCTGGACTCCGGATTCCGCGACGAACGCTGGCAGAAGTGGCGGCCGACGGTCTCGCTCTGCCAGCACGAGGACCTCGAAGTCAGCCGCGTCGAGATCATGCATCAGGGCGAACACACCGACATCGCCGGTTGCGTTGCCGCCGACATCGGTCGGGTCTCGCCCGGCACGTCAACGCGGCTTCATGCGCAGGCGCTTCGTGATCCGTGGGACTTCGAGGAGGTCTTCGCGACCCTGCATGAGTTCGCCCGATCGTATCCCTTCGATCCCGATACCGAGGATTACCTCGTACACATCACCACGGGGACGCACGTCCAGCAGATCTGCCTCTTCCTGCTGACGGAAAGCCGGCACTTTCCCGCCCGCCTGATCCAGACGTCCCCCAAGGACCGCAAGACCCGTTCAGCCGAGGGGCTCTACAGCATCATTGACCTCGACCTTGGTCGGTACGACCGCATCGCGGCGCGCTTCAGGAAGGAAGCAACCGAGGCGCGTTCGCTCCTCAAGAGTGGCATCGACACGCGCAACGCTGAGTTCAACCGCCTCATCGAACAGATCGAGCACGTTGCCGTGCATTCCAAGGATCCGGTTTTGTTGATGGGACCCACCGGTGCCGGGAAGTCGCAGCTGGCGCGGAAGATTTATGAACTGAAGAAGGCGCGGCACCAGATCGCCGGGAGCTTCGTCGAGGTGAACTGCGCGACCCTTCGCGGCGATGCCGCGATGAGCGCCCTGTTTGGTCATGTGAAGGGGGCATTTACCGGCGCGTTGAAGGATCGGCCCGGGTTGCTCCGGTCGGCCGATGGCGGACTGCTGTTCCTCGACGAGGTGGGCGAACTCGGTCTGGACGAGCAGGCCATGTTGCTGCGCGCGCTGGAGGACAAGCGCTTCCTTCCCTTCGGCGGCGATCGCGAGGTGAAGAGCGACTTCCAGCTCATCACCGGCACCAACCGCGACCTGCAAGGACGCGTGGCCGAGGGTCGCTTCCGCGAAGATCTGCTTGCCCGCCTGAACCTTTGGACCTTCCGCCTGCCGGGCCTCCGCGATCGCGCCGAAGACATCGGCCCGAACCTCGATTACGAACTCGAACAGTTCGCACGTCGCCAAGGCACGCGCGTCACCATGAGCCGCGAGGTGCGCGAAGCTTTCCTGAAGTTTGCCCACGGTCCCGAAGCGCCTTGGCGCGCGAACTTCCGCGATCTCAACGCCGCCGTTACCCGCATGGCAACCCTCGCCCAGGGCGGCCGCATCAGCCGTGAGGTCATGGAGGAGGAGATCGGACGCCTCCGGCTGGCCTGGACGGATCGTGGCGAATCCGGTACGGGCACCGGAACTCCCGATGCCGACCTGTTGAAGCAGATCCTCGGTGAAGAACGCGTTGCCCAGCTCGATCCGTTTGACCAAGTCCAGCTGGGTTATGTCCTCCGCGTCTGCCGCGCCTCCCGGACCATGTCGGAGGCCGGACGCGTCCTCTTCCGCGTGACTCGTGAGGGACGCAAACACGCAAACGATGCGGATCGCCTCGGAAAGTACCTCGCCCGCTTCGCGATCACGTGGGACGAAGCGCGGGAAGGGATTTCCCAATCGCCACGGACCTGAAGATTGGAAGCTTGGACTTTAGGCCGCGTGACCCACGCGGCGGGCTTTCACCCTTCGACTCCTTTCTCAGGCAAAGTCGTAAACCGTGACCTTCTTCCACAGTTTGCTGCACTCGGCCACGAACTTCAGGTGCTCCGGATGCACCTGGTAATCGTCCTGCGCCTGCTTGTCAGGGAAGATCAGGTTCAGCGCGACCTGGTACGATTGGTCCACCACCGGCCGATGGCTCCCAACCATCTTGCCAATATGGAACTGCAGGGCGCCCGGGATCGACTTCAGGTACTTCTGCCCCCCTGCCACCAGTTCATCGGCGGCGGTCGGATTCGCGGGATCGGTCCAGAAAATGACTACGTGTGAAAACATGGTTCGGAAACCATACGCAAACCGCTGGGAACGTTTCCAGCGCTGGAAGGCCAAAGATTGTGCCTCCGCCGGGTGAGGTCACCCGGCTTCAATCCTGAAACTTCAGACTTCAAACCCTTCCCCCAACAGCCTCCTGACGTCGACTGCTACGATCGTAGCCAACGAGGTCACGAGGCGGGGGCAGGGGGCTCGGCTGGGGGGACTTCCACCGTTGCCTCGGGCGCATTCACGGAGGGATCGACGGTGTCCACGGGCAGCTCCTGCTGGGTGGGTTCGGCGGGCGCGGTGGCCAGGTGGTTGTCGACCGTCAGCAGGGCTTCCGGTCGCTGGACGGGGATCCGCCGGAGTTCGTCGGCCGCGGGAAGTCCGTCGAGGTTCGGCAATCCGAAGTACTCCAGGAAGGCCGGACCGGTGGCGAACTGCATCGGACGCCCGATGACATCCGCACGGCCTGCTTCCACCACGAGATTCCGTTCCTTGAGCGTACCCATGACGCCGTCCACGGCCACGCCGCGGATCTGTTCGATCTCGGCGCGGGTGATGGGCTGGCGGTAGGCGATGATGGCCAGCGTTTCGAGGGCCGGGGCCGAAAGCCGGGACGGCCGCGCCTTCACTCCCAGGAAACTTCGTAGCCACGGCGCGTACTCCGGCTGCGTGACGAATTGCCAGGAGCCAGCCACACACACCAGGCGATAGCTCCGCGCGGCCGCATCATGCTCCGACGCCAGCGTCTCCAGCGCCGCCACGATGTCCTCCGGTGGCGTCTTGCGCAGCGCCTTCACATGTTCCTCCGCACCTTCCTCGTCCGCCGCACGGTTGAGGACATCGCGCAGTTCGGTCGGGGAAAGCGGCTTCTGCGAGGTGAACAGCAGGACTTCGAGAATGGACTTCAGCTCCATGGTTCAGGCGGTCTGGGGAGTTTCGGTATCGGACCCGACCGGATTGGCTTCGGGAAGCTGGTCGGGGGCGCGTGCGGGCGTGGGCTCGACGATGTCGGCGGGTGGAGACTGGGGAGGCAAGCTATCCACGGGGATCGTACCGTCTGCCGCAGACTCCGACGGTGTTGGGACACTGCCGGGTGGAGGTGTGGGTGCCAGCGCCACCTCGATCTCGCCGAACTGCTCCGTCTGGACCGCGATGAAGAGCTTCATGCGGATCAGCTCCAGCAGGGCGAGGAAGGTGACCACGACCTCCGCACGGCTCCGAGCCGAGGCGAAGAGCTCGCTGAACGGGAACCGCGGCCGTCCCACCGAAAGCTGGCGGAGGTAATCGATCTTCTCGCTGACGGTGTAGGGATCCGCCTGGATCTCGCGGACGTCCGTGCGCTCGTTGTACCGCTTGAGGATGGTCGCAACGGCGTTGACGAGATCGAAGACCGAGGCCGCCTCGCGGCGGACCGGCTCGGGAGCCGTGAGTTCGGGCCGGGCTGGCCGGTGCTCGTAGATCGAGTCCATCAACGACTCGCGCTCCTGCAGGCGTGCAGCGGCGTCCTTGAACTTCTTGTACTCGACCAGACGTCGGATGAGTTCCCAGCGCGGGTCTTCCGTGTCCTCGTCCTCGACGGCGACCGCCACCTGCTTGTCCACTGGAAGCAGTTCGCGGCTCTTGATGTAGAGCAGGGTAGCCGCCATCACCACGAACTCGCCCGCGATCTCCAGGTCGAGTTCGCGCATCTGTTCGATGTACGTGACGAACTCGGTGGCAATGCGCAGGAGGTTGACCTGGTAGATATCAACCTCCTGCTTCTTCACCAGGTGAAGGAGCAGGTCGAGCGGGCCCTCGAAGACCTCAAATTGGACGCGATATTCGGACATTTCCGGGACGGGCCGTGTGAACGGCTGGTGCCAGTGCAACCTACGGGACCCTTGCGAAGGTTGGCAATGACGCGCTCCCGGTGCGGGCAGGCAACTTTCCCCCCATTGCGGTCACTTCGCCGGTGCCGAAGCGAGCTTGCGCAGCCAGATGTTGCGGTATCGCACGGGATTTCCGTGGTCCTGGAGCATGATCGGTCCGGTCGGAGCGACACCGGTGAACTTGGCCGAGGTCGTCGCGGCACCCGGGATCGGGATGTGGTCCTGAACCAGCATGCCGTTGTGGAAGACGGTGAACGATCCCGGCTGGACCTTGCCGTCCGCCATGGGCTTGGGAGCCCGGAAGACGATGTCGTAGGTCTGCCATTCCCCCGGCTTGCGCGACGCATTCACCAGCGGTGCCGAATGCCCGTAGAACGCGCTGGCCTGGCCGTTGGGGTAGGTCGGATTCTGGTAGGAATCGAGGACCTGGATCTCGTAACGCCCCTGGAAATACACCCCGCTGTTCCCGCGACCCTGTCCGTCCCCCTTGACCTCGGCCGGGGACGCCCACTCCAGATGCAGCTGGATGTCGCCGAATTCCTCCCGGGTCATCAGGCCGCCGCCGTTCACCTGCATTGCCCCGCCCGCCAGCGTCCACTTGGGCTCGCCGCCGTTCTCCGACTTCCATTTCGACAGATCCCTCCCATCGAACAGCACGATCGCGTCCGCGGGTGCTCCGGCGCCATCCGAGAAGGTGGCTGCGGGCGTCACAACGGGGGGTGGGGTATCCTTCGGGTCCGCCGCGAGCGCGAGTACGGCGAGACTGGCAACGGAAACAACGGTGGCAGATCGAAGCAGGTTCATGCGGTGCCCTTGGATGGATCCAACGCGCCGCGGATTCAACCTTGAAACTCCTGCCCCCTCAACACGGCGGAAGGTGCTCCACGATCATCTCCACTGTCTTGTCGAGGCTCCCGAGGTTGTCGCGGACAACCTCATGACCGATGCGGCCGAGCTCGGCGCGTCGCACTGGATCCGCCAGCAGCGCCTCGCAGGTCTTCTCCAGTTCAGCGGCGTCCGCTACCTGAACGGCTCCGCCACGTGCCAGGAATTGCGGCACGACCTGCGGGAAGTTCTGCATGTTCGGCCCAAAAACCACCGCTTTGCCCAGCGCGGCCGGCTCGATGGGATTCTGGCCGCCTTCTGCCGTCAGGCTTTTTCCCACGAAGACGAGGTCGGCCACCGTGTAGAAGAACCGCAGCTCGCCGGTTGTGTTGACCAGCAGGCAGTCCAGCTCGCCCGGTGCCTTCTGGACCTGGGCCGTGACTTCCGTCCGGTAGATGAAGCGCACTCCCTGCGCCGCCAACGCCTCGCCTGCTTCGCGACCCCGTTCGTGATGTCGGGGCACGATGATCAGGAACAGGTTCGGGAAGCGCTTCCGCAGACGCATGAGAATCCCCCCAAGAATGGCCTCCTCACCCGCGTGCGTACTTCCGGCCACCCAGATCAGCGCTCCCTCGGGAACCCCCAACTGACGCAACATCCCTTCCACGTCGAGGACCCGACGCTCGGTCAGTTTCGCCGCCTCGAACTTCAGGCTGCCCACCACCCGTACCGCTTCGGGACGACATCCCAGCTGCCGCAGGCGTTCTGCGTCGGCCTCGTTCTGCGCTCCCACGCCGTCAAACCCGGCAAACAGGTCCCGGAACAGGAATCCAAAACGCCGGTAACCCCGGAATGAACGTTCGGACAACCGGGCGTTCACCAGGAAATGCGGCACCTCACGCCGCCGGAGGTACCACAGGAAATTGGGCCAGATCTCCGCCTCCACCAGGATCACCGCCTCCGGATGGATCAGGTTCATCGCCCGCTTCACGTACTTCAGCCGGTCGATCGGATAGTAGATCTTCGAGATGTGCGACGGCAGCAGCTTCTCCAGTTCCGCCATGCCGGTGGAGGTCGTCGTCGAGACAACGATCTTGTAGTTCGGTGCGCGCGGTTCCAGCGCCCGGATCAGCTGGGTGCAGAGGTTGACCTCGCCCACCGAGACGGCGTGCAGCCAGATGACGTGACGGTTCGTCAGCGCCTGTTTCAGGCGATGATCGTAGTTCCCGAAACGTTCACCGAATCCGTCGGTCCAGTTCCCCCGGCGCACCATCTTCAGGAGGTAGAAGGGCGCCGAAAGGACAAAGCCGATCAGAAACAACAAGTTGTAGAGAAACCGCATTGGCACGTTGGACAGCCGAAACCCTGCCAAGGTAACAGGCTCGTGGCGAGTTTGTGGCGGGAATTTCTTTGGCCACGAAAAGGGGAGTTGCGAGTCCGCTTGTAGGCCGCGTGCCCCCACGCGGCGCAACCGCTTCAAACTCGAATCTTCGAACATCCCCCGCCGGGTGAGGGCACCCGGCCTCCTCTGGGAACTGCGACTGGGAACTGGGAACTCTCCGTCCCCCCTCAATGCGCCGAAGCCCTCCACGCGTTGAATCCCCCAAACGCCGCACTCAACCACACCCACGGGCTCAGAGGACGCATCACCAGCACCGGAGCGCAGGTCAGCAACGTGAAGAAAACCGCCGAAATCGGCAGGATGATCGCCCCTTCTTCCCGGCTGGCGGCGCTCGTCGCCTTTCCCACAAGCCATCCCACCAGCAGTCCGATGTAGCCAATCCAGACGCCGGTCGCAATCGAAAGCGCGAGCCAGGCTCCGCCACAGGCCACGGCCGTACCGAAGCCAGCGGCAACACCTCGGATCACGCACGCCGTTGGCGAGGGACCCTCGAGACTCGCACTGGGAAGCACCGCCACCGCGGGCCGGCCGGGTGAGACCCGCTCGGTCGCGGGGGCAGGCGTGGGCCCTCCATGGGCCGCCACAAATTCTCCGAGCGGATACCAATCCTTGGCACCATCATGCCAGACCGATGCATCGGCCGGGATGGATCCGATGCTGGCCATCTGGAGAACGGTATCCTTGGGGAACGGACCCATCTGCTGGTTGTTGGCAAAGACGTGGATATCCATGGCGATGTTGGTGGAAGCTGGCCGCATCGTGGGCATCCGTGCTGCGGTGGCAACTCACGAATAGGGGCCTGCGGCCCGCAAATTCGCCCTCTGGGACCTGGGCGCATCTTGACACTGCCCCCGTATGCAACGGGGTGGCGACGTCCTCGTCGCCGTTCAAAAGCCATTCCCAATGGCGATGAGGACATCGCCGCCCCGAATCCTTTCCAAAGGGGGGCAGTGTCAAGATGCGCCCTCTGGGAACTGTGAACTCCTTTCCCGGCTTCAAACTTGAATCTTCAAACTTCAAACTCCCCTCCCATGCCGATCCCGGTGGTTTCCCTCCGTTCCCTGCACGCTTTTGCAGTTGCGACCGCACTGGCTACCTCTGCCGCATCCGCGGCCACAACGGATCCCGCCCTGCGCAGCCGATCCGGCATCCATCCGCACCTCGCGATGTTCAACGAGGAGAATGAATGCGGCACTGGCGGGGTGGTCCCGTGGGCGGATCGCCTCTGGGTCATGACCTACGCGCCGCATCGACCGCGCGGATCCACCGACCGCCTCTACGAGATCGATTCCAGCCTCCGGCGCACCATCCGTCCCGAGAGCATCGGCGGTACGCCGGCCAACCGGATGATCCACCGCGAATCCGGCCAACTTCTCCTCGGCCCGTATCTCATCGACCGGAACCGCGCTGTCCGCGTCCTTCCTTCCGATCGCATGCCGGGACGCCTGACCGGAACGGCGCGGCATCTCTCCGATCCCGCCCACAAGGTCTATTACGCCACGATGGAGGAAGGATTTTACGAGGTGGACGTCCGCTCGCTCGACGTCCGCACCCTTTACCCCGACGCCAACGGGCAGGCTTCGCACGCCGGAAAGCTGCTTCCCGGGTATCACGGCAAGGGACTGTTCTCGGGGCAGGGCAGCCTGATCTACGCCAACAATGGCGAACTCTCGCCCGAAGCCCAGCGCCGTCCCGACATCGAATCCGGCTGCCTCGCCGAATGGAATGGAACCGACTGGCGCGTGGTCCGGCGCAACCAGTTCACCGAGGTCACCGGGCCCGGCGGCATCTTCGGCAACCCGCGCCCGGAATCCGATCCGGTGTGGTCGGTGGGTTGGGACCATCGCTCGCTGATCCTGATGCTGCTCGATCACGGCACCTGGCATGCCTACCGCCTGCCCAAGTCCAGCCACTCCTACGACGGGGCCCACGGATGGAACACCGAGTGGCCGCGCATCCGCGACATCGGCGAACGCCAGTTCCTGATGACGATGCACGGCGCGTTCTGGTCGTTTCCTCCGACCTTTTCTGCCACCCGTTCCGCCGGGATCCGTCCCCGCAGCAATTACCTCAAGGTCGTCGGCGATTTCTGTCGGTGGAAGGACAACGTGGTCTTCGGCTGCGACGATTCCGCCCGCAGCGAGTTCCTCAACACGCGCGCCGCCAAGGGAAAGCTCGCCCCACCGGGACGCTCCCAGTCGAACCTCTGGTTCGCCGATTCCGATGATCTCGACGACCTCGGTCCCGTCCTGGGTCGTGGCGCGGTCTGGTCGCGCGAGGATGTCGCCGCGCTCGTGCCTTCGGATCCCTTCCTCTTCGACGGGTACGACCTTCGATCGCTCCATCTCACACACGAAGCCACGTCCGAAGTCCGCTTCTCCCTCGAAGTCGATCGGAAGGGCAATGGTCGCTGGACCTCGCTCCGGGATGTGTCGGTTCCCGCCCGGGGACATCGTTTCGTGGCGTTCCAGTCGGATGAGCGCGCGGCATGGATCCGGGTGGTTCCCAAGCAATCGGTGACGCGGGCCTCGGCGGTGTTCGCCTTCCGCAACCGCGACCGACGCAGCACGCGGCCCGGCGGTGCCTTCCGGGATCTGGACCGTGCCGACGATCTCGCGTCCGGAGCACCGGGTGGTCTCCTGCATGCGGGCGGTGGCGAATCGCCGGTGCTGCGGTGGCGCGTGGTCCAAGGCGATCGCGCCCCGCGCCTCCTCGAACTCGATGCGACCCTGACACTCAAGTCCCGGAATGCGCCGGGCACCAACGATTGGCTCGCGGCCAACGCTTCCGTTCCGACAGGCGTCCTCAGCGCGGACGCAGCCTCCGTCCTCTACCGCGACGCCCGCGGGACGTGGCGTCTGCCGCGCGGCGATGCCTCCTTCGATGCGGTCCTTGGGACTTCCCGGGAACGCGTGTGTCGCGAGGTCTGCACGGAACGCGATCTCTTCAACGCGCACGGCACCTTCTTCGAATTGCCGGCTGAGAATGCGGGCGGGTTTGCCAAGGTCCGCCCCGTCGCCACCCACAACCGGCACATCGCGGATTATGCGTCCTATCGCGGGATGCTCTGTCTCGCAGGCTTGCGGCCGCAGGACAATCGAAGCACCCGCGACCACGAACATTGGATCCGCTCGGACGACGGCGAGGCCACGCTCTGGGTGGGGAATGTCGAAGACCTCTGGAAGCTGGGAAAACCGCGTGGCGTCGGCGGGCCCTGGAAGGAAACGTCGGTCGAGGCCGGCCGGACGAGCGATCCGTACCTCATGACCGGTTACGACCGGAAATCGGTGCAACTCGCGCACGATGCGGCGACACCCGTGCGCTTCGATCTCGAAGTGGATCTAACCGGCGAAGGCCTCTGGGTGTTGCAGGAAGAACGGGTCGTGCCTCCCGGTGCCGGGATCTCCTTTCGCCTTCCCGATGAACTCTCCGCCTACTGGCTCCGCGTCCGTGTCGACACCGCCTGCCGCGCCACCGCGCAGTGCGTCTACGAGTGACCTCCCCGATCGTAGCAGTCGACGTGAGGAGGCTGTGGAAGGAGTCCCCAGTTGCCAGAAGCCAGTCCGCCGGAATTGAAGGCCGGGTGCCCTCACCCGGCGGGGTCCATGAAGCGCCGCGTGAGGGCACGCGGCCTACAGGGGAGTTGCCAGTTTCCAGATGCCAGATGCCCCGTTGAAGGCCGGGTGCCCTCACCCGGCGGTGTCCATGAAGCGCCGCGTGGGGGCACGCGGCCTTCAGGGGGTCCGCTATCTCGGCCTTGAAACTTGAAACTTGAAACTTCCAACTCCCCCCGTGAGCACCTTCACCCTCCCGTTCGTTCCCATCCGGCGTTCCCTCTACTCGCCGCTGGAGCTGTTCGGCCGTTTTGATCCCACAGATCCCAACTCCTTCGCCACCACCGCCGACTTCGAGATCTACCGGCACTACATCGGGACCGAATCGGGCGCGACCCGGGATCCCTACGTGGCGATGACCCGCGCGATGCATGACAACGGCATCACCCAATTGCGCAACGACGTCATCGCGAAGCAGCGCGTGGCCGCGATCATGGGCGGTCACAAGATGAAGCGCGACAGCGCCGACTACCGGAACGTCTGCCTCATGGGACGCGGCCTGGCGCAGTCGGGACTGATGGTGGCGACGGGCGGCGGGCCGGGCGCCATGGAAGCCGGACACCTGGGAGCGCTCACCTCCACCGAGCCCGTCGCCGCACTGGACGCCGCCATCGGAACCCTCTCCAAACAGGCCACGCTTCCGGACATGCGCCACATCGCGGTGCTCGCGGAGCTGGGTGTCCTGGTGGACGGAGACCTCGTGAAGCAGGCGCACCAATGGTTCGCGCCGGCGTGGGAAGTGGCTTCGACGTGGGAGCACGGTGTCCGGAGTCTCGCCGTGCCGACGTGGCATTACGGGTTCGAACCCACCACACCGTTCGCCACGGACATCGCGAAGTATTTCCAGAACAGCGTCCGCGAGGACGGCCTCCTCGAGATCGCCACCGCGGGCATCATCTTCACGCCCGGTCGCGCCGGGACCCTTCAGGAGATCTTCCAGGACGGTGCCCAGAACTACTACCGCTCGTTCGGCGACTTCAGCCCGATGGTCTTCTTTGGCGTCGAATACTGGACCCGCACGCTGCCCGTGATGCCCGTGCTGAAATCACTCTTCAAGCCCGCCGACTTCGACCGCTGCGTCCACGTCACGGATGACCCGGACGAAGCGGTGCGCTTCATCGCGGAGGGATGAGGTAATCCTTCACGACCGCCATGTGCTGCATGTTGGGCACGCCGCTGTCCGCGCCCTTCGCCGGCGTGATGGCCGCGATCGGTCGGAAGACGCGTGTATCCACCACCAGTCCGCGATCGAAGCGGTCGCCCCCGATCTCGACGGGGACCATCCAGCGCTGCAACTCCGCGTCCGCGAGCACCCAGTCATAGGGCTTTCGCCGCGAGGCGTTGGTCCCGTCCTGACCGCGCTGGTCGATGGGCGGATCGCCGGTGGTGTCGAACACCTGCGAAAGCACGCGCACGCAGGCTTCGTCCCGCGTGGATGTGTTGAGGTCGCCGCCCAGCACCACCGGGTCCGCCTTGGGAATGCGTTCCTGCATGAACTTCACCAGGGCCGTTGCTTCCTGCCGTCGGATGCCTTCGCTGGTGCCCGCCTTCAGGTGGACGCTGATGGCCCACAGGTCGCGACCGTTCGGGAGCCGGATCCGTGCCCACGCGAAGTCCCGGTTGCGCTGGGTCTCGTCGTCCCACTCGCCGGATTCGGCGATGGTGAACCGGGTGATGATTCCATTCGGGATGCCGGGGCCGGGTTCGCGGTAAAAGGTATAACCCGGTCCGAAGGTCTCGGAGATCCACTGCGAAAGCTGGATCGTGCAGTTGAACTCCTGGATCAACACGACGTCCGGTTTCAATCCCTTCAGGATGCGCGCCCCGGCACCCTCGGGATTCGAGTGGTTGCCATTGCTCGGGGAGTAACTCTGGTCGGCGCTGGATGTCAGGTTCGCCGCGACGATCCGGACGCGCAGCGCGTTGGTCGACGTCTGGGCGAAGGCCGGGAGGCACAACGCCGTCGCCAGCATCACGACCGCTGCAAACCGGTGGTTCCACATGCAGCAACCCTAGCCACACACCCGCCCGCGCTCCACTGCGGGTTTTTGAAAGGGCGCACCTTGAGGCTGCCCCCCTTGGAACGGGGTGGCGATGTCCTCATCGCCCGTGGGAAGACGCTTTGGAAGGGGCGACGAGGACGTCGCCGCCCCGCACTCAGAACGGAGAGGCGATGTCCTCATCGCCGCTTCCCCTGCTTTCCCTGTTCATCCTCATGGCCCTTGTCTTCAGCGCTTCGATGGCATCGGACACAGTTCTGAAAGTTTGGGATGCCTTCCTTCAGGTGCTTTGTGCGGATTTTGTCGGCCTGATGCTCGTGGCAGCCGTAACAGGTCCAGGTGCGGTAGTCGCTGCCCGGATGGCAGGTCGCGCAAGTGACCTGATGATCACCTTCGAGGACGAAGAATCTGGCGTGCTCGAAAGCGGCCGGCTTCCAGCGCTCCGTCGTGTGGCATGGGGTGCAATTGGCGGCTGCATTCCGGTGCATTGCGGTGGCGGGTGCGGCGTGGCAGTCGGCGCAAATCCCGCGTATCCCCGCCTGCAGGAATTCGTGACGGAAGTGGGGGCGACCCGCATGTCGTTGGCGCGGGTTCGGATGGTCACCATGGCAAGCCATGCAATCCTGGGTCGTGAGCGCCTGATGGAAGGCAGTCTTGACGGATGCCTTCGGCAGCGGTTCTCCCGTGCTGGTCTTCAGGCCAATCTCCGCAACGGCATGGCAGGTGATGCAACGCTCCGCGACGGCACCACGAAAGGGCGCGTGGCAAGCGGCGCAATGACCCGAGAGCGCGGCATGACCTGGCACCAGCGGACCGGGACTGATCATCCGGCCAGGGTACAGGAAACCTAGTGTCACCAGCCCCGCGAGGCTGATGGATGTGGCTACCCAGACCCACGGCAGCTTCATCGCCACCCTCCGTAAAAGTAGATGCTCACAATGTGGGCGAGGGCCAGCGTTCCGAAAGCCAGTGACACTGGGTAGTGGACCACGCGCCATTGCTTGACCGCATCGAAGGTCAGGCTGTCCCAGTGGAGCCGTTCCTCCAGTTCGGCGGCACTCAGTCCTTCGGACTTCAACCGCTCGGTGGTGGCGTCGAGCCGGGTCCGTGCCCGCTTCAGGAGGAACTTTCCCGTCAGCCCGCTGCCGATGTTGATCAGCATCGCGAGGACCGCCAGCCAGGGCAGGAGGGCGTGGTGGTGAATGCCGGCATGGATCAGCAGCAGGAATGATCCCGTCCACGCCAGCCGCTCGTGCAGCCGCAACAAGTCCACTGGCTTGCCTGTCTTGATGAATCCTCGTTTGCGCAGTGAATAGGCAAAGGAGGCAACGATCAGCAGTATGCCCGGCCAACCGAGATGGCGGCCGATCCACGCCGCACCGAGAAGGTGAAGCAGGCCATCCACCATCAGCGTCGCGCCCACCAGGACGGTGAACGAAAGGACAAAGGGCACCACTTCACGCGTGAGGAGGCTGCCTTTCAGGATCATGGAACACGTGCCCGCACACCCGCCAGACTATGGCAATGCCGCCCAAAGACCATCGGGGTGAACACCCCATGCGCCTGAGAAAGGATTTGTGACGACAAAAGGGAAGGAACGTTTACGTGCTCTACCCCTGAGCTACCCCGGCATATGGAGCCGGAGGCGGGACTCGAACCCGCGACCACGTCGGTGACAGCGATGTAGTTCCGTCAGCATTCGTCACAAAAGGGAATCCAGGGCGACAAGGATTCGGGAAACATTCCCCAACGCTTCTATCCAATTCGGCCACGCACCCGCTTGCGCAGGCACGGCCGGATTCGAACCGGCAACTTTTGGGGTCCATGTAGTTTCCCAGGCATTCGCCCTGGAAAATTCAGATGAGCCGCGACCTCGGACGGGGCACGGAACCGGAAGTCGGTCCCATGCCGCACGTCCTGGGTCAGGCGGGCTCAACGGCCGGCGACAAGCGGGGTGAGAGAATGGACGGCACCCCGCGAAGGGCGCGCATCCCGCGGGATTTGAACCCGCCAGCCTTGCGGCGTTACCTGTACTCCCACCGGCATTCGCCGGCCAAAAGTGTCAAAGATCAGGGAAAGGTTCCGGAAACGGGCCGACAAGGGGTTGTCGTGACGGACAGGTTATGAATGTAGTCACGACGGCATTCGGCCCGAAATCCGTTGGGTCCCGGCCGGCAGGGCAGCGCCCCGCCGGCCCGGGACATGGCCGTCAGACGGCCATCGATTCGATCTCGCCGACCCAGTGGTCGGGATGCAGTTCACCGCGGGCGAACCGCGCGATGATGTCAAAGACGGCGTCCGAGAAGCCGCCCACGTTCAGGATGTCCTGTCGCTCGGCGGCCTGGGTCGTCCCGTAGGGAGCGAGATCCAGGCAGACCAGGCGTGCTTTCGGATTGCGGCGGCGGAAGCGTTCCCACTCCACCATCGTCGCCGTGCTCCGGCCTCCGCCATGGCCGTCGACCCAGCTCTGGTTGTCCGAGACCATCACGACCAGGTCCGCGATGATGTTGCGCGCGTTGAGGTCGACGATCGGCGCGCTGCAATTCGTCCCACCGCTCGGCAGGGCCGCGAGCTTCGTGGCGTTCGTCATCACCGAATCGTGCGGATTCAGCGAAGTGCGGACGACGTCATCGGAGAACGGCAGCACGGACGCCGAAGTGTTCTTCCGCAGCAAGGCCGCGGTGACCAGGGCCGCCACCTGCAAGCAGGAGACGGCTGTCGTGGATCCCTTCCGTTCACCGGTGACCGGCGATTGCATCGACCCGGACACGTCCGGGCAGACAACAATCCGGCCTTCGACGGCAGGCACGTTCTCAATGGCGATCTCCATCGCATCCTGGAGCGCGTTCCGGACGTCCTCCGGCACCTGGGCGTCGGTGTTCAGGTACGCAGCGAGCAGCTGATACGGGAACACGCGGGCCTTCCGGATCAACGCGGCATCGCGGAGGCGGCTGGCGATCAACCGCACCATCTTGGCCTCGTTGAAGACGCCGTGCCGTGCGAACGTGTTGAGGTTCATCCGCGTCATCTGCCACCCCCCGTTCCGGGCGATGGCGGTCCACTCCGGCGTCCCAAGGGGAAGCGCCGTGAGCATCTGGAACGGGACGTCCGGAACCTCCTTCGACGTTCCCGCCTTGAAGGCCTCGTAGGCCTTCACGCAATCCGGCAGCACCGCCGCGTCATGCGGCCGATCCAGGAGCCACCCGTAGAGCGCCGCTCGCGTCGCGTTCGCCGGATGCGGGTGCACCATGCGGACCACGTCGGCGAGCGACGGGCTCTGGCCCACCGAGGCGCGGAGGAGCTGTTCATCCGACGCCTTCTCCAGCCAGCGCTGGACGAGTTTCTTGGGGACGGACCCCAGGGACTTCCGACCGACCACGCCGGAGCGGACGATCTGGACGAAATTCCGGACGAGCCGGCCATCGGCGCAGACCCGTGGGAAGACCGCCTTGAGCTGGTTGGCGTCGAGCACGCTCAACGCGGCGCAGAGCAGGGCGGGCATGTCCTTCATGTGCCCGCGTTCGCGGCTGTAGAGGGCCACCTTCGCGGTGAACTCCGGTCCGGCCGCGGAGACCATCTCGAGCACGCGCTCCAGCTGGGTTTCCGCCGACGCGTAGAAGGTCCCGTTGAGGCACCCGGTCACCGCGTACTGCGCGAGGGCCTGCCGCGGCGGAAGGGCGAAGGCCTTTCCGCCGGCCTCATTGCGGGTATCCGCCGGGGGCGGGGATCCTGCGAGGGAGCGGAAGATGT
>JAIXZE010000076.1 GCA_027489875.1 Verrucomicrobiales bacterium | reverse complement strand
TGGGGATGTCGTTGGTGATGACGACAATGTTGGTGAGTTTCGTGTCGTTGGTGAGGCCGGGTGGGAACTCGATCGCGCGCAGTGGTTGCACGGTGCCCAGGCCCAGAAGCAGCAGGAGTGCGGTGAAGTGGGTGGAGCGTTGGAGCAGGGTCTGCAGGAGTTGCCGCGCAGTGCGCCGCGGTGGTGGAGCGTCTGGTTCAAGGAGGCGGCGGAGACGTTCACGGGAATCCTGGCCGATGCGCGCAGGGGAACCGTGGGTGGACACGATCCGGGTCGAGGAATGGAATCGCATGGGGGTACGCGAAGGGACCGAGTGGTTGCGCCAGACCTGATCTCCTTCGCAGCGCCTTGATTGCAGGAGATGGGCCACTCGCACGGACGCGAAAAGCGGCCGCATGCGCCCTGGCACCGGGTGCGGATCCGAGGATTTTGACCATTGCGCAGCATCGGGAGCGTAAGAATGGTGGGAGAATTGTTGGTCTCCGTCCGTACGATCTACCGATGAACTCACCTGTTCTGACACAGCAAAGCTCCACGATTCTGGTCATCCGGGGTCAGGGAATTGGTCCTGAATGCATTGAGGCGACCCAGATGGTCTTGAAGGCCACGGGGATTGGTCTGACCTACATCGACGGTTCCCTGGGCTATCCCGATGCCATCGAGCTTTTCCAACAGCTTCAACGGCACGCTCCCGAGGTTTACGCGGCGCAGTTTGGCACCCGGACTCCGGAGGAGGTGGGGTTGGAATTGGAAACCCGGGCCAAGGATCAGGCCCGTGCGGCCGGCAACATCAACGATTTCTACAAGCGGTTGCTCGGCATGCTGGAGCCCGGAACGCTCAAGGCGGTCAAGGAACTGGTCACCCGGCTCGAACGGCAGACCCTCATCGACGCGGCCAAGGCAGATGCGGTGTTGAAGGGGTCACTTCGGACCCTGGATGAGGGGGATGAACCAAGTCGCAATGTCACCATCCGGAAGGGATTTGAACAATACGCCAATATCCGCCGGTGTGTGACGCTGGATCCGATCACACCGGGCATGGCCGGTGCCGACATCCTGTTCGTCCGGGAGAACGTCGAGGATCTCTATGCCTCGATCGAACATCGGTTGGCCCGCAATTATCCCCAGGCCTTGCGGCATCAGACTCCCGAAGGTTGCGAACTGATCTGCCGTGCGGCCTTCGAAGCGGCCGTGCGCGACGGTCGCAAGAAGGTGACCGCCCTCGAGAAGCCCAACATCCTCAAGATCACGGGTGGACTGTTCAAGGAGTCGTTCCTGAAGGTCGCGCGCGACTACAACCGGGCGCGACTTGGAGAGCAGGCGATCGAGGCGAACTTCATGATCATCGACGATGGCCTGGCAGCAATCGCCGCAACGCCGGAGAAGTTCGATGTCGTCGTCACGACCAACATGTTCGGGGATATTGGATCCGACATTGCGGCAAAGCTGACGGGGGGTGTTGGGTTGGTCAGTTCGAACAACACGAATCCCAACAATCCGAGGGCGGTCTCGATGTTCGAGACCATGGGCGGCACCGCGGACGACATTGCCGGGCAGAACAAGGCCAATCCGGTGGCGCTGATCGATGCGGCTGCGGAGATGCTCCTGCACATTGGAGGCGCAGCCAATATCCGCGGGGCTGAACTCATCAAGGCGGCCGTGCTGGAGGTGCTTGCCGACGGACACTACGTCGGGGACATCAAGAAGGGGCCGTTTCAGGCCAGCAAGGGAAGGGAACGTTCGGGCACCCGCGAGTTCGCGGCGGAGATTGCGAACAAGGTCATGGAACTCAGGAGGCTGAAGGAGGCGCAACCGCAGCACACCGTGAAGGAATTGGCTGTCGCACGAGCGGAAGCCAGCCTGCGGCCCTTGTTCGAACGTGTCCTTCGCTCCTACGAGCGGTATGCCGACGACATGGGCGTGGGCGGGAAGTCGTGGCAGGCGTTCGTCGAACGCAATGTTCCGCCCAACCCCATCCGGGCGAATTCCCGGATCATCGGGTTCGACATGTTCGTCGACGATTCTGGCCTTCGGTTGACGTTCGCTCCCTCCGGGGCCATCGACGAGGAGGCGACAGGATTGGTCCCGGCGGTCCGCGAATTGTTCGAGCGCGAAACGGGGATCGATCTCCGGACGATGTTCAACAAGAACCGTGCGGGGAGCCTTCAATCGATTCGAAGCTTTGGTCAGTACAGCGCCCGGGTCATGCGGGATTACTTCTTGGTCCGCCCCGATCTTGCCGGGACGCCCTTTGGTTCGGTGCTGACAGGAATGGGCGCGAGCGATGTCACGATCGCCCGCTTCTGCGACGCGCTGAAGTCGGGCACGTTTCAGGAGGCCGTGGATCGATTGGTCGCGTTCGATGCGGTGAGCATCAAGCTGGTCCAGGCGTTCTATCGGGTGCGGGCCCGGGAAGTCTCGCCGATCCTTCAGGCGCATGGTTTCAAGCTCGTGCGCATCACCAATCGCGGAACCGAGATCTATCCCACGATGTGTGACTTCGAGAAGCGCGACGTGGACCGGTATCGGGTGGAGATCGATGGCCAGGGGCCGCTGGCGGGCCAAGGGTTCAATTACCTGCGGGTCCAGGCCGCGATCATGGCGGTGCAATGTGAGGTCGTCTCGCGTGGATGGATGATCTCGGAGACCATGCTCAACCGGAGCTTCATTGATGGCGAAGGCGATCGGCTCGGTAAGGAAGTCGCCGGTGTGTCGCGCCCGTACGCCATGAATCTGGGGACCAATTACAGCGAGTTGTAGCCCCCAGGGCGACGTTCTGGACCTCGCCGCTTGCGTGTCGGGTGGCTTCCGATAGCTTGGGACATACTCAGGAGCGACAAATGCAAACATTCGACATGGATCAGGTGGAGTCGCCGGTTTCCGGCGCTCAGTTGGGAGATCGGGCGCAGTTCATCAGCCGGACGTACGGACATCTGGCGGGAGCGGTCCTGGCATTCATGGCCGTGGAAGCGGTGTTCCTGAACTCGCCAGTGGCGGACGCCATGCTCTCGCTGATGGGCATGGGCAAGCTGGCGTGGTTGGCCGTGATGGCGGCGTTCATGGGGGCGACGTGGTTTGCCCAGAATCTGGCGAACCGTTCGGCTTCGCTCGGCGCGCAGTACGCGGGTCTCGGAATCTACATCGTGGCGGAAGCGCTGATCTTCGTCCCGATCCTCTACTTCCTGACCCGCAAGGGTGGGACGGACACGATCGCCATGGCGGCAGCGATCACGGGAGCGCTGTTCATCGGGCTGACCGTGGTGGCGTTCACCACGAAGGCGGACTTCAACTTTCTGGGTTCGATCCTGAAGATCGGTGGTTTCGTTGCGATGGGTGTGATTGCTGCCAGCATCCTGTTTGGATTCAACCTCGGGTTGTTGTTCGCCTCCGTGATGGTCCTGTTTGCGGCGGGTGCCATCCTTTATGACACGTCGAACATCATGTACCGCTACGGCCAGAACCAATATGTGGCGGCTTCGCTCTCGCTGTTCGCGTCCGTGATGCTGCTGTTCTGGTACATCCTGCGGATCCTGATGGGCCGTCGGGATTGATCGGCAATCCGGCAAGTCTTCGTGCAAGGGGCGGCAACGCGTGGCGTTGCCGCCCCTTTCCGCTTCTGGGGAGGTCTGGAGATTCCGTTTGGGCAGGATGCGAGCGGCCGCTAGGGTCGCGGGGTGATGAGACGCGGACTGGGCGTATTGCTGGGATTGTGCGTGGCGCTGACGGCGTTTGGCGCCGAGAAGATCGTGGACTTTTCCTCCGCGCGGGAGGGACAGGTGCCCTCGGGGTGGAAGCCGGTGCGCGTGGGCCGCGGCAAGGAGGGGGAATGGAAGGTGGTGATGGCGGATGTTCCCCCGACGCTCAAGCCGCTGACGGAGTCGGCTGCCAACCTGACGCGGCGTGCGGTGGTGGCGCAGACCAGCTTTGACCCGACCGACGAACGCTTTCCATTGCTGGTGCTGGAAGAGGAACGGTTTGGAACGTTCACGGCGAAGGTGCGGTTCCAGATCACGGGCGGTGGGGTGGAGCAGATGGCGGGGATGGTCTTCCGCATGCAGGACGAGAAGAATTTCTATGTCGTCCGCGCCAGTGCCCTCGGCCAGAACCTCCGGTTCTACAAGTTCGTGAATGGCGAACGTTCGGCTCCAATCGGACCCTCCCTTCCCATCGCCAAGGGCGAGTGGCATGAGCTGACGGTGCGCTGCGAGGGCAACCGCATCGACATCGGCCTCGACGGCAAGCCGGCGATGCCGACGTTGACGGACAACTCGCATCCGGTGGGCCAGGTGGGGTTCTTCACGAAGTCGGATTCGCAGGCGTACTTCACGGATTTCAGGATCGAGTACAAACCGCTGGAATCGCTGGCGATGGGATTGCTGAAGCGGACGTTGGATGACAACCCACGCCTGCTGGACCTGCAGATCCTCGGCAAGCTTCCGGGATCGGACCGCCTGGAGGTGATGGCGGCGAAGCGGACCAACGACATGGGCCGTGCGGCGAGCGAGACGGAATTGAAGGTCTGGAATGAGAACCGGCCCTATTACTCGAAGGGAAAGATCGAGGCGATCGTGACGCAGCCCCTCCGGGATCGGAACGGGGACGTGCTGGGAGTGGTCCGTTTTGCGCTCAAGCCGTACGCCGGCCAGATGGAAGCGGCCATGGTGGGGAGGACGTTGCCGATGCTGAAGACGATGCAGGAGGGGATCGGGGCCTCCAGGGATCTGACGGAGTGAGGGTTGGGGATTATTCCCCACCGAAGAGGGGGTGTTGGGGTGGCGGCGGGGCGTTTGCGCAGATGTTTCGTGGAGTTCGCGATCCTGTCTGGCAGGCCTGATGCTCTCTCATCCCTCATGAAAGCCGCTGTCTTTCTCGAACGGGATGGAATCCTCAACCGCTACGTTCCCGGACGTGCCTCACCGGACGCTCCCACCCGGCTGGAGCAGTTCTCGGTGATCGAGGAGGTGAAGCCGGCGTTGCAACGGCTCAAGGACGCGGGATTCCTGCTGTTGGTCGCCACGGTGCAACCCGGGATTTCCCGAGGTGAGCTCTCGCGGAACGAGTTGGACCTCATGCACCGGGTGCTGAAGCACAAGCTGCCGGTGGACGAGATCCTCCTCTGCTGTTCCGACGACCCGACGCATCCCTGCCACAAGCCGCAGCCCGGTTTGTTCATGGAAGCGGCCTTCAAGTGGGGTCTCGACCTCGATCGCTGTTACGTGATCAGCGACAAGTGGCAGGATGCCAAGGCGGCCCAAGTGGCCGGGTGCACCTCGGTGATGGTTCGGTCGCCGTGGGTGGGTACGGATCATCACGACTTTGTGGTGGCCGACCTGGAAGCCGCGGTGAAGAAGATCGTGGACCTCACCCAGCACCCCGTGCACTGCGCTGCCGCCAGCTAGGGCACCCTCAAGCGTCAGGCTCCAGCCTGCCAGACCACACGGCCGCCAACGATGGTGTGCGTGGCCAATCCGCGCATCGCCCATCCGTGGAACGGATTGTTCCGGGATTTGCTGGCGGTGTTGGCGCGGTCACAGACCCAGTCGCGGTCGGGATCGATGACGGTGACATCGGCGATGGCACCGATGGCGAGGGACCCGCGGCCTTCATCCAGTCGGAGCATGCGGGCGGGATTGCAGGTCAGCTTCGCGAGCAGATCGGGCAGGGGCAGTCGACCGGTGTGATGCAACTGCATCAACGAGAGGGAAAGTTCGACTTCCAGTCCGACGATGCCGAAGGGAGCCGTATCGAACTCCGTATCCTTCTCGGCCTCGGTGTGTGGGGCGTGATCGCTGGCGATGATTTCGAGGGTGCCGTCCACCAATCCGGCGAGCAGGGCTTCACGATCCGCAGCGGTGCGGAGCGGGGGGTTCATTTTCCAGTGCGTGTGGTAGGACGGCCAGGAAGGCAGCGGCTGTTTCGAAAACCAACGGGCGGCGAGTTCCTTGCCATCCGCTTCCCAGAAGGCCTCGCTGCCGGCCACCGAGGCGTCCGTGAGCACGAAATGGTGCGGGCAAGCCTCACCGGAGATGGGGACGCCGCGCTTTCGAGCCTCGCGGATGAGCCGGACCGAAGCCGCTGAACTGAGGTGCTGGCAGTGGACGTGGGTGCCTGTCTGCTCCGCGAGCAGGATGTTGCGGGCAACGATCATTTCCTCGCCAGCAGCGGGCCAGCCGCGAAGTCCGAGCACCGTGCTCCAGTAGCCCTCGTGCATGACGCCGTCGGTCACCAGGCCGTAGTCCTGGCAATGATCCATGACCGGAAGACCGAACTGACGGGCGTACTCCAGCGCCCGCCGCATGAGGTCGTTGTTCTGGATGCAGTGGCCATCGTCGGTCAGGGCGACCACACCCGCACGGGCGAGTGATCCGATGGGGGCGAGTTCGTCTCCGGCAATTCCCTTGGAGAGGGCCCCGGTGACCTCGACGCGGATGATGGCTTCGTTGGCGCGCTCCTGGATGAGGGCCACGGTGGAAGCACTGTCGATCGACGGGGATGTGTTGGGCATGCACACCACCGTGGTGAACCCGCCGCGGGCGGCAGCACGGGCACC
This sequence comes from Verrucomicrobiales bacterium, assembly GCA_027489875.1. Lineage (GTDB taxonomy): Bacteria > Verrucomicrobiota > Verrucomicrobiia > Limisphaerales > UBA9464 > UBA6176. Next base: position 8,015 of record JAIXZE010000076.1, on the reverse strand, counting down.
GGTTGAGATCGTTTCCTTGGCAGTCTGACCAGGTTCGCGGAGATGGACGTGGAGATCGATGAGTCCCGGTGAAACCACCAGTCCCTTGACCTGGATGACCTCGGCGTCGGCTGGGGCGAGCCGGGCTGCATCACGGGCAATGGCCGCAATCCGGCCATTTTCGATCAGGACGTCAGAGATCTCGTCGCGGCCGCAGGACGGATCGATGACCCGGCCGCCGGAGAGCAGGAGTGCGCGCATGAGTGAAGAAGTTATCGGGCTCCGGATTGACAGGGCAAGCGCGGGTCAGCAAAGTGTCACCCACACGAAGCGGGTGTAGCTTAGTGGTAAAGCTCCAGCCTTCCAAGCTGGTCATGAGGGTTCGATTCCCTTCACCCGCTCCATTTCTTTTCTACAGGGCTGGGCGTCACGCAGCGGGGGCAAGCGGGCGAGGGAGCCTGCTTCGTTGAGGACGCAATCGGTTCCGACCAAGAGGCGGCCTTCATGTCCAAACATCGTCTGGGTCTGCTGACCGTTTCAGTGCTACCGGCGTCGCTGCATTCGGCCGTGGTCATCTACTCGCCGAACCTGACCACGGATTCGACGTCGTTCATCGGATTCAACCCGTCGACGGGGGCAACCACCCTCGGGGCCATTCCGGCCGGGCACAGTTTTGGGCTGAGGTACAACAAGATCACTGGTTTTCCCACCTTGGATCAGGAGTCGGCGACCACGGAAGTGGCCTATTATCTGGCATCTAATTCCGCCGCAGAAACCCGGAATGCTGCCGTCAACTTTCTGGCAGGAGCCACGATTGACGGGACGTCGCAGTGGTTGCCGGACAGCGCGGGTGCGGCCTACCTGAACAAGCCGACTTTTTCGACCTCGTTCCCCGCGGGTACCCGCGGTTATGTGGGACTTCGCTACGGCTCGGGAACGGATTGGAACTACGGGTGGGCGGATGTCTCCTACAACGCCAATTCATCTCTGACCCTTCACCATTTCGCCGTTGAGACGACCCTGAACCTCGGGATCCAACCCCAGCCCGTGCCGGAGTCTGGTGCGGGTGTCGCCGGGGCCCTGGTCGCCGGTGCCTTGGGCGCATGGAAGGCCCGAGAACGGTACGCGAAGCGCCGGCACGCTGCTGCCGTGTCCATCGCCGCCTGATCCCAGCGCCGTGGCGAGACTTCTGGTCATCGCCTGTGACGGGTTGGAAGACCGCTTGATCGGGAAGGGCTCCGCCGATTCGCCGACACCTTTCCTGACCCGATGTCGTCATGCGGGTGCGATGGGTTGGACGCGGCATCCCGGTCCGGCACTTCCTGGACCGTTGTGGGGTGGGGTGGCCGCGGGCGACGCATCCGGACCCATGGCCTTGCCGATTGCGGGCAGGATGGTGTCGGGAGGCGCGTGCGATCCGTTGGCTTCGTGGGATTGGCGTCGGTTGCCAACGTGGGCGATTCCAAGAACCGCCGCCGACGGTGTGCTCGTGGTGAACTGGCCGGGAACCTACCCCGTCGTTGGGCTCCCGGAATCGTCGCGGGTGATTTCGGATGGATGGTTTGCCGATCCGCTCGCGCCGGATGGATTGAGTGCATCGATCGTCGACGCCGACCTGTTGCGGGAGATGCGCGTGGACTCGGCGTCGCTGGATCCAGGAATCATGGCCTTGCTGCTGGAAGGATTGACCCCGGAAGAAGCCGCCGCCGATGAGCGCACCGAGCGTTTGGCGCGCAGCGTGGCGCGTGGGTTCTCGGTGGTGAATGTCTCCGCCGCCCTGCTGGCAGCGGAACCCTGTAAGGAGGCGTGGATCCGCATCCCGTTCCTCGCGGAAGTCAGTGAGGCTTTCGGCGCTGTCTGCCGGGTGGTCGGGGATGCCCCGATGGGGACGGAATGGCGACGGCGCTACGGTGGGGTGCTGGGTGCCGCGCATCGGTGGATGGATGCCTGGTTGACGCAGGTGGTGGGTGCCGCCGGCGAAGACACGGTGGTGGTGATCCTGGGCGGATGGCGGCGACGTTCCCCGGCGTTTCGATGGAGTGGCCCGCTGGCTCACCTGGCCGCCCGTGAATCGCACGGGACGGCCATCGTTGTTGGGCCGGGCGTCACACCGGGCGCATCCATTCCGGAAACGGCGGATGCGCTCCTCCGCTGGGTTCGTGAGGTCAGTGGGCGTCCGTCGACACCGGTTGCTGTCGCCGACCACCCCTTCCAGAAACAGCCGGGTGTCCTTCCGGAGACCGTAGTCTGCGGCCTGCTGGAGGAAGCCGCTGCCGACGCGGGCTATCGGGAGATCGGTGGCCAGGCTTCGGCTTATTGGATGGGTTTGGCCGACCGATGGTTCAACGCGGCCCGACGCGTGGAGTCGGGAGCTGCGCCGGGAGCGGTGGGCGAGTTGGTGGATGCGTGGAAGGAGGCTCCGGAGCTGGCAGCGCTGACCCTTTCGCTTGGGCACCTGCTGCGGGGACGTGCAGCCGGGGCGGCGTTGGTGCAACTGGCCGACATCCTCACCGACGACGGAAAGGAAGATCCGGCCCACGCGCTGGCGGAGGTCCGGTTGCTGCTGGATGCCGGGCGGTTGGATGCCGTGGAACGGCTTGTGACCGAGAGGCTGCGGGTGTCGCCCGACGTCGGTTGGCGTCGATTGGAGGCCGATCTGTGCTTGAGGCGGGGAAACACCGAAACGGCGTTCCGGTTGTTTGGTGAATTGGTCCGGGAGGACGCGCGGGATCTGGAATCGTGGGTGGGACTGGCGCGCTGCTACGTGAACGTCCATCGGTTGGCCGATGCCCGTGCCGCCGTGCGTCATGTGCGGGCGGAGTTTCCGGGGCATTGGATGCCTCCGTTGCTGGAAGCGGAGCTCGAATCGCGAATTTCAGAGGAGCCGAACGCGAGGGCACATCCAGACACGGTTCCCGGTGGAAACCCTTTCGGGGCGGCGATGTCCGTATCGCCACGGGATAGGCTTTCGAACGGCGACGAGGACGTCGCCACCCCGGTTCATGCAGGGGCGGATCCGGCGTTGGGCTGGGTGACCGTGGAACAGTTGCGAAGGAACGAACCTGCCGGCGTGGTCGTTCCGACCGTCTTGCAGCGGGACCGCTTCCGGTGGATTCCGGGCGGATGGAAGGTCGAGGAGGAGGAATCCGCGCGCGTGTGGCTCGACGGGGATCCGGTGCGGATCGCCGGCTTTGCCTCGTGGAGTCTGGAAAAGGGTGGGGTTCGTCTGCGTTGGATGGTCCGGTCGCGGTGGCGGGGACCGGGGCACGGTACCGAGGGTTTTCTGCGTGCGATCGTCGCGGCGATTCGCGTGGAGACGACCGCTATGCCCATCCTCCTCACGATGGGACCGGGAAACGAATTGGATGGCATGCTCGTAGGTTCCGGGTTCCGCCTTTTCGGCCAGGATGAACTGCGCGTGGTGCACGATCTGCCGACGGTGCTGCGTGGGTTGGATGAGCGGATGGAGCAGTGGTCGACGCGGCGGAAGATCCAACAGCACTGGCGGATCCGCGACGCGGTGGAGGACGATGTCGAGTGGTTGATCGGGTTGTTCCAGCGCCCCGGATTGCTGGCCGGGGATCAGTGTCGGCAGCAGTTGGCGGATCCGGTCGGGCGCGTCGTGTTGGTGGCCGAGCGGGATGGACAACGCGTCGGTGCGGTCCTGCTTCGACAGCGCGGCGCGGAGATCGAGTTCTGCGTCGAGAACGCCGAACTGCCGAGCCTCCGCGATGGCATCCCCTTCAAGTTGGAGATGTACCGCGCGATCTGCCGTCGCGCGATTTCGCTGGGAGTTGCCACCCTCCGGATGACGACCAACCCCGCGACCAACCTGCGGGTGATCCACTTCACGGAATCCATCGGTGCGCGTGCGGCGGCCGTTGGGCGACATTTTGTCCTGCGGTCGGGTCCCGTGGCTTCGGCACAGGTGCTGGAGACCATGGGGACGGGCTGACATCGATGTTGGCAGGCGCGGATGGGGCGGGGAGGGTGGGTGCGTGATCACACGCAGGAGTTTCCTTGGAGGGATCGCAGCCACCGGGATTGTTCTTGGGGGCGGTTGTGCCGTGAAGGCGCCGACTGCACCCCGGTCAAAGCAACGTCTGTTCTTCACCTCGAAGGGACGGACGTTCGTGATCGGAGCCGATGGCTCGGGACTTCGTCCGCTGGCGGTGGACCGGCCCGGTCAGGTCACCTGGCAACCGACGGGTTTCCTCGAGGATGGCCGGGTCTTGATGCTCAGCATGGAGGCCCGCCGGGACGGGCCGGGGCGGCCCTTCGACGAGTTTTATCACCAGACGCCGACGCATGTCTGGGCGCATGATCTCGATACGGGAGCTTTGGAGGAGTTGGCGACGCGGGATCGGGTGGCCCCTTTTTATGCGCCGCAGTTGGTGCTGGGGGGCGGAAGGATCCTGATGCAGGTGATCCCGAAGCGCCCGGGCCAGATCCTGAACATGAATCTGGACGGATCGGACGCCCAGGAGTTCACCGGTCTCGACGAAGGATTGCCCTACGGAATGAGCCTGAGCCCCGACGGAACCCGGGTGGCGTTCCACCTCGCCGGCCCGCGCGGCTACCAGATCTGGACCAGTGACCCCCGGGGCCGCGATCGTGTCCTGGTGGCCGCGGATCCCGAGTTGCTGTTCTTTGGTCCGACGTGGTCGCCGGATGGACGTTGGTTGGCGTATCAGGCCTGCCGGTTCCGGACGGATCCCGGCCACGACTGGTCGGATGTCTGCGTCGGGAGGCCGGATGGAACCGGCCATCGTGTGATGACGCAGGGGGAGGCGATGTGGTTTGGCGCGACCTACGGGAATCCGGCGAACCGCGGCGGTGGGTCCAACGTTCCCACGTGGACGCGCGACGGCCGGATCCTGTTCCCACGCCGGATTCCGGGATCCAGGGTGGCGTGGGAATTCCAGGCGGGACGCCCGGACACGGACCACTTCAATCGGGACTTCAAGCCGGCGGAGGCCCGGGGCGGCACGGAAATCTGCGCGCTGGATCCGTCGTCCGGCAGCGTGCAGGTGCTGACCCAAGGCGGGGAAGGTTTTTGGGATTTCCGCTGCTGTGAGTCGTCCGACGGAGCTTTGATTGCTTTTTGCCGGGCGCGGACAGGGGAAGTACCCGAACTCCGGGTCATGGCGCGCGATGGCAGCGGTATGCGATCCCTGAGTCGGGGGATGGAGGGCAGCGGGGCGGACCATCCGCGGTGGGTTCCCGGCCGGATCTGAAGGGGGTGCAGGGCAATCTGTGGGCAGGGCTGCGGACTGGCCAACCCGCGGGTGTCACGTTACGATTGTGCGCATGCAAGTGGTTCCAGCGACTGCCGCAGGCAGTCCGGCACACGCCGCATCCATGGGAAGTCGCACAGGCGATCGGGATTCCGATGCTGCCGGACTGGAGGGTTTGGGACTGGGCCGTGCCACCGCGCTTTGGCAGACCATGGTGACGGCGCGGTGGGTGGACCGCGTGGAGATGGAGTTGGTGAATCGGGGCGAGGCGTTCTTCCACGTCGGGGGCGCAGGTCATGAGGCTTCGGCCGCCCTGGCGACGCACCTGACCGCCGCGGACTGGCTGCACCTGCATTACAGGGACAAGGCCCTGATGCTGGCGCGCGGGATTCCACCTTCCGAATTCTTCCACAGCCTTCTGTGCACCGCGCGGTCTCATTCGGCGGGCCGCCAGATGAGCGCGCATCTGAGCGCCCCCGAACTGCATGTCCTGAGCCTGGTGGGACCGGTCGGGAACAACGCCTTGCAGGCCGTCGGCGTGGCCCACGAGTTGGAGCGCCAGTTCGGGGATGGCCACGGGGATCGTCCGATCGTGGTGTGCGCCATGGGCGATGGGACCACCCAGCAGGGGGAGGTCCTGGAGGCGCTCGGGGAGGCGGCCCGGGCCCGTTTGCGCGTGTTGTTCCTCGTCGAGGACAACGGCCTGGCGATCTCGACGCCGACCCGCGGGCTGACCTTCTTCCAGCAGGGGGATTCCCCCCGTTCCGAGTACCTGGGAATTCCCATTGAGTCGGTGGATGGCCGCGAGGTCGTCGATTGTGATGCCGTCTTCGCGCGGGTGACGCGGCGGATGCGGCAGGTGGGCGGACCGGCGATCGTGGTGATGCGCGTGGAGCGGTTGACGCACCACACGAATGCCGACGACGAACGTTCCTATCGCAGCGAGGCCGAGATCCAGGAGGTCCGTCAGACCGCCGATCCGCTGCGGTGCCTGGGCCAGCGATTGGTGGCTGCCGGAGTGAGTGAACTGGAGTTGGCGCGGATGGAGAAGGCCATCGAAGCCAGCGTCCGCGCCGCGGCCGAAGAAGCCCTGCTCGCGCCGAATCCCGAGGTGATCCGGGATGCCCGCGCGCCTTGGTCCGGACCCTTCGAACGTGCGGGCCAGACGCGGCCCGGGACCGAACCCGCCACCATGCTGGCCGCCATGCGCTCCGTCCTGCGGTCTGCCCTGGCCGTCGATCCGCGGGTGAGCTTGTTCGGCGAGGATATCGAGGATCCCAAGGGAGACGTCTTCGGCCTGACGCGCGGGTTGACCCGGGAGTTCCCGGGACGCGTGCGCAACGCCGCCCTGACCGAAAGCCTGATTGTCGGCGTCAGCATCGGGCGGGCGCTGGCAGGCGGGCGTCCGATTGCCTTCATCCAGTTCGCCGACTTCCTGCCCCTGTGCTTCAATCAGGTGGCTTCCGAACTGGGGTCGATGTGGTGGCGGAGCAACGGCGGTTGGACGGCTCCCGTCGTCATCCTCGCCCCGTGTGGCGGGTATCGCCCGGGGCTTGGGCCCTTCCACGCGCAGACCCTCGAAGCCACCTTTGCCCACATTCCCGGACTGGATGTCGTGATGCCGTCGACGGCTGCGGATGCCGCGGGGCTGTTGCGGGGCGTGCTGGCGGGTGGGCGACCCACGCTTTTCCTGTATCCGAAGGTGCTGTTGAACGACGCCTCCGTCGCCACTTCGGAGGATCTGACGGAGGTGTGTGTCGTGCCCGGAAAGGCGCGTGTGGCGCGAGAAGGCGCTGACCTGACCCTGGTGTCGTGGGGGGCCACCGTGCCGCTCTGCCTGCGCGCCGCCGACGTCCTGGCCACGGTGGGAGTCGAGGCGGAGGTCCTGGACCTGCGCAGCATCAGCCCGTGGGACCGGGAGCAGGTGCTGGCCAGTGTGCGCCGAACGCGTCGGTTGGTCGTGGTGCACGAGGACAACCAGAACTGCGGTTTTGGTGCCGAGGTGGCGGCCGACGTGGCAGAGCACGCCGGCGTTCCCGTGGCCATCCGTCGGGTGGCCCGCGCGGATACGTACGTTCCGTGCAATTACCAGAATCAACTGGAGGTGCTGCCGTCGGTCCGACGCGTCCTCGAGGCCGTGGCGGGTTTGTGCGATCTCGAAGTGGAGGTGGAAGGCACCCAACCCGAGAGCGCCGGTGGCGCGTTCATCCTCGAAGCGGTGGGTTCGAGCCCGGCCGACCAGAATGTCACCGTGATCCAATGGCGGGTGAAGGAGGGCGATCGGGTCAAGGCCGGGGATCTTCTGGCCGAATGCGAGGCCGACAAGGCCACCTTCGATCTGCGCGCACCTGTCGCCGGTACCATCCACGGGTTGCTGGCTCCCGATCAGACCGTGACGGTCGGGACGCCGATGGCGCGGATTCAGAGGGAGTCGGGTGTCGGGGTGCGCGTGCGTCGCGTGCCGCTGGAGCCCCGCTGGAAGGTGCGTCGTCGGGAATCGATGGCGGTGGCACCGTCCGGCGCGGTGGCCACGCGCGAGGCCATGGCGTCGCTGGACAGTGGCTCTCCGGTGGTCGGCTTGATGGGGTTGTCGTTCGTCACCGGTGCGCGCTTCGTTCCAAACGCCGAGTTGTTGGCGCGGTTTCCCGGGCGCACGTCCGAGGACATCATCCAGCGCACCGGGATTGAGTCGCGCTTCTACTGTGCCGAGGGCGAGACCGTCCTGGACCTGGCAGTGAAGGCCTCGCGTGCGGCGCTGACGGCGTCGGGACTGACCCTCGCGGATCTCGACTCGATCCT
>JAIXZE010000075.1 GCA_027489875.1 Verrucomicrobiales bacterium | reverse complement strand
GCGCGGCTTGCGGTTGCGGGTGAATTGCCGGTGAACGGGGGAGGTGTGAGCTGGGGATTGGATCCGGCGACTTTTGGCAAGCCACCGGCTTCGGTGGGCGTGGCGGAAGTGGGGCCGATGGACCTGTGTGTGCAGGCACCTTCCATTCTCGAAATCCGGTTGCCGCGCGAATTGGTGGCCGGACGCGAATTCGTGGTCACCGGGGAGCTGGAGCCGCGCTCCGGTGCGGCAGGATCCGTCCAGTTCGCGCTCTCCACGAATCGACCCTCGATGAGCGGTGGGGTTGCCGGACTGCCGGTAATTGTTGCGGATGGCGGGCCGGCCCGGGAACGCGTCGAAGCCGGGCTTGAAGCATTCCGGGCGCTGTTCCCGGCGGCGCTCTGCTACACGAAGATCGTGCCGGTGGATGAGGTCGTGACGCTGACGCTTCATCATCGCGAGGACGATGCCTTGCGGCGACTGATGCTCGATGCGCGCGAGGCCGAAGAGTTGGACCGATTGTGGAACGAGTTGCGGTTCGTGAGCCAGGATGCGCTGACGTTGGTCGATGCCTTCGAGCAGTTGTGGCAGTACGCGACGCAGGACGCGGACCCGAAGGTGTTTGAACCGTTGCGCGAACCCATCCGGTTGCGCGCGGTGCAATTCCGCGAGGAACAGGCCAAGGCCGAGCCGTCGCATCTTCAGGCGGTGCTGAACTTTGCCCGGGGCGCGTACCGGCGGCCGCTCACCGAGGATGAGCGCAGCGGACTGCGGGCGCTGTACCAGCAATTGCGGGCGGAAGGACTGGGGCATGAGGAAGGCATCCGGTACCTGCTGGCGCGCGTCCTGGTGGCACCGGCCTTCCTGTATCGTGCGGAATCACCGGGACCTGGGAAGGAAGCGTCGCCCGTCGACGAATGGGAGATGGCGTCGCGACTGAGTTACTTCCTGTGGTCTTCGCTGCCGGATGGCCCGTTGCGACAGAACGCCGCCGCCGGACGATTGAAAGGGGCGGACGCTGTCGCCAAGGAAGCCGGGCGGATGCTGAAGGACGCGAAGGTCCGGCGGTTGGCGGAGGAGTTTGGCTGTGCGTGGCTGCACATCCATGGGTTCGACACGCTCGATGAGAAGAGCGAGCGGCACTTCCCGGCTTTTGTGGGTTTGCGGGGCGACATGTACGAGGAGTCGATCCGGTTCTTCACTGACTTCTTCCAGAACGACCGACCGGTAACGGATCTGTTGGATTCGGATCGCACGTTCCTGAACGAGGCATTGGCCAAGCACTACGGGATCCCAGGAGTGCAGGGGCCGGAGTGGCGTATGGTTTCCGGCATCCGGCAGCATGGGCGCGGCGGAATCCTCGGGCAGGCGGCGGTGCTGGCGAAGCAATCGGGTGCGTCGCGGACGAGCCCGATCCTGCGTGGCAACTGGCTGTGTGAGGTCCTGCTGGGGGAAAAGCTCCCGAAGCCGCCGAAGGATGTGCCGCAATTGCCGGAGGACGAGGCCGGGACCGAGGGATTGACGGTGCGCCAACTGGTGGAGAAGCACAGCAATGACAACCGGTGTTCCGGATGCCATCGACGGATAGATCCTTATGGTTTCGCGCTGGAGGCTTACGATGCGATTGGCCGGCGGCGCGCACGGGATCTCGGGGATAGACCGGTGGCCACGCGGGTGGTGGCACCGGACGGCACCAGCTTCGAGGATCTGGCTGGGCTGCGGGAGTATCTCGTGACGAAACGTCGGGATGTCTTCGTCCGACAGTTCTGCCGGAAGCTCCTCGGCTACGCGCTGGGCCGGTCGGTACAGCTTTCCGACGGGCCGCTGCTGAAGGAGATGACAACGGCGCTCCAGGCGAACGGTTATCGTGTCAGCGTGGCGGTCGACACGATCGTGCGGAGTCCGCAGTTCCTCAATATCCGGGGGCGGGATGCGGCGGAGGACTAGGTTTTGATCCGGTAACAACAACACCACTGATTTATGAAAAAGCACCTGTTCCAACGACGGACCTTCCTCCGGGGACTGGGCGTCTCGATGGCGCTGCCATGGATGGAATCCCTGCGGGTGTGGGGGGATGAGCCGGCGAAGACGCCGACGTCGAGCGAGGCTCCGGTACGGCTGGGTGTCTTGTTCTCGGGAAACGGTTTTCACTCGAAGGAGTGGTGGGCGAAGGGCGAGGGCGACGCGATGGAGTTGGGACAGGTGCTGGCTCCGTTATCGGATTTGAAGCGCAAGACCCTGTTCATCCGCGGTCTCTACAACCAGGAAGCGCTGAAGGGGAACATCCACAGTTCGCAGACGGGCAACCTGCTTTCCGGCGCGCCATTGGCCTCCGGCGGCGAGATCCGTTCGGGGACGTCGATCGACCAGTTGCTGGCGCAGCGCCGTGGGGCCTCGACCAAGGTGCCGAGCTTGGTGCTTGGCTGCGAGAAGTCGAACCCGTCGGTCCACAAGAACTACTCGATGCTCTACAGTTCGCACATCTCGTGGAGTTCACCGACCACGCCGACACCATTGGAGATCTATCCGGCGCTCGCGTTTGATCGGTTGTTCAAGGACGAGGTGCAGAAGGGCGACAAGAGCGTTCTGGATGCGGTGTTGTCGGACGCCACGGACCTGCGTCGGCGGATCAGCCGGAACGACCAACGCAAGCTGGACGAATATCTCGACTCCGTGCGCGAGGTGGAGGTTCGCATCGAGAATGCCGGGAAGCGTGGGGAACTGCAGGGCTGGCGGCCGACGTTGTCGGCTCCGAACATTCCGCGGCCGGCGGACGGGATCCCGCAGGACATCGCGGAGCACATGCGTTTGATGTGCGACATCCTGGTGCTGGGATTCCAGACCGACACGACGCGGATCTGCACGTTGAAGTTGAACAACGATCATTCCTCGCTGCGGTTCCCGAACCTGGGCGTGGACTACATGATCCACCATCTGCTGTCGCACTCGGACACGGCGGACTGGTTGAAGGTGAACCAATTCTTCCTGCAACAGCTGGCATACATCGCGCGCAAGCTGGATGGGATCCAGGAGGGGCCGCGGACGGCGTTGGACAACACGATGCTGCTCTACTGTTCGTCGATGCTGACGGGCAACCACGAGGCGCGGCAGTTGCCGGTGGTCCTGGTGGGTGGAGGCGGGGGACGCATCCGGGGTGGTCGGGTGCTGGATTACATGGAGAAGCCGGAACGGCAGATGTGCCGGCTGTACCTGTCGATGATGGACAAGATGGAGGTGCGGATGCCGAAGTTCGGCGACGCGAGCCAGGCGCTGGAAGAGGTCTGATGGGGAGAGGGCATCGAAGGGATCCACAGATGTCACAGATTCCACAGATGGGTTGAGGACGGAGGGATCCACAGATGACACCGATTTCACAGATGGGGCGGAGACAGGCGTGGTTGCCAGCGTGTCTATCCTTGCTGGCGGTGTTGCTGGTTTCGGTTCGGCTGACGGGTGCGACGGTGGAGG
>JAIXZE010000038.1 GCA_027489875.1 Verrucomicrobiales bacterium | reverse complement strand
GGCCGCGGTCGCACGGACGAACAAACCGACAACCACCTCCTTGCCATGAGCCAGCATCACTCCTCCGGTCCTCGATTGCATGATCTCGACGCGCTGCGGGCCGCAGCGATGATCATCGGGATCGTCTACCACTTGTCGCTTTCGTTTGCGGCGGGATTCCCGTGGATGGTGCGGGATGCGGCCCAGGAAGAGTGGCCCTTCGTTTTCCAGGCGTGGGTGCACGGGTTCCGGATGCAGCTGTTCATGCTCGTTGCCGGGTACTTCACGGCGATGCTGTGGCGGCGGAAGGGATTGAAGGAGCTGTTGCGGCACCGATGCAAAAGGGTGCTGGTCCCATGCCTGATCGGCCTGGTGACCGTCGCGCCGGCGGTGATCGGCGCGAGCTTCCTTGCCTCACGGCTCGCAAAGAATCCAGCGGTGGCCACGCCAGCGACGACCGATGTTTGGTCGGCGATCCGACGCGGTGACGGCGCTGCCCTGGAGGAACAACTTCGACGGACGGGTGCCGTGACCAACCGGCACCCGGAATACGGCATCACACCCCTGACCTGGGCGGCCTTGATCGGGAGTCGCGACCTGGCCCAGATGCTCCTGGACCGTGGCGCTGGAGTGGGGGACCAGAACCGGGACGGCGGGACCGCACTGCACGCCGCGGCCTTCATGGGCAACGCGGACGTTGCAGAGCTGCTGCTGCAACGGGGCGCCGACGTGCAGGCGGCGAACCGGACCGGGGAACGACCCATGCAAAGTGCGCAACAACCCTTCGGCACGGTCGAATACATCGCGGGGCTGTTGTCCATCCCGGTGGAGCGGGCGCGGGTGGAGGAGGGTCGGGTGCGGGTGATCGAGCAGCTTCGCGCGAAGGGGGCGACCGAAGTCGTTTCGGGAGGCGCGTCGGCTGGGACGATCTACCGCTGGCTGACGGAGACGCCGATTTTCGGCGTGCTCTGGTTCCTCTGGATGCTGGTATGGCTCGTCGGGCTGTTTGCGGTTTATGCCGTGGTCATGGACCGCATGGGATGGAAGGGGCGGCCTCTGGGGTTTGTGATCTCACGAGCCCGTCTGCTGTGGCTTGTGCCCCTGACGATGGTTCCAACCGCACTGATGGAGCACGACCTCGGCATCGGTCCGGATACCGCGATGGGCGTGCTTCCGATGCCCCACATGCTGCTGTACTACGCGATCTTCTTCTTCTTCGGTGCGGTCTACCATGACTGTCACGACGGGGAGGGAAGGTTGGGAGCAGGATGGGGTGTGACATTGCCGGTCGCGATCCTCGTGGTGTTTCCGCTCGCGCTGGAGTTCGCCACCGGCCGGTACGGGTTTCGTGACGTGCTTCTGCCGGCACGGTTCCATCGCGCGTCGTCGGTCTTCTTCCAGGCTGTGTATCCATGGGCCATGGCCTTCGGATGCATCGGGCTGTTCCGCACGTTGTTGACCCGTGAAAGCCCCGTCGTGCGGTATCTTTCGGATGCGTCGTATTGGATGTATCTCGCGCATCTGCCGCTGTGCATCGTCGGGCAGGGCCTGATCCAGAATTGGCCGGGGCCGGCCCTCCTGAAACTGCCGCTTCTCTCCTTGGTGCTGATCGTCCTCCTTCTGCTGAGCTACCATTTCCTCGTGCGCCACACCTGGGTCGGCCGGATGCTCAACGGTCCGCGACGACAGACCGCTCCGACAACCGCGTGAACCTCACCGAGCAGGACATCCTCCGTTGCCTGATGCAGGGCCGCACGCGCCTCTCGGCAGCGGCGTGGTTGGTGGTCCGGGACACCCACGGTGCCGAGGACATCTTCCAGAACGTCACCCTCAAGGCGATGGGTGGGCACACGTCGTTCGCGTCCGAGGCGGCCCTGATGTCGTGGGCCTTCATCACTGCCCGGCACGAGGCCATCGACTGGATGCGCCGCCGGCAGCGCGAGACGGTGGGTTTGGCTCCGGAGGTCCTGGATCTGCTGGACCGGGAGTGGCAGTCCGCGGCCCCGGCGTCGAACGGGCGGTTGGACGTGCTCCAGGAATGCGTCGAGGAACTCCCGGAGGCCGCGCGCCAGTTGCTCCGCTTGCGTTACCACGACGGCCACAGCTGCGAGGGGGTTGCTGAACGGCTCCACACCGGGCTGGACGCGGTTTACCAGCGATTGTCGCGGCTGCATCGCAGCCTGCGCCAGTGCGTCGAGGGAAAGGTGGCTGGAGCGGGAGGAGACTCGCCATGAATTCCAGGGACCCTCTCGAAGAACACCTCCTCCGCCTCCTGGATGGACGACTCCCGGCCGCGGAACGGCAAGCGCTGGAACGGAGGCTGGCCGAGGATCCAGCGGCCCGGGCGAGGCTCCGCACGCTGGCCGAGGAGGCCGTGCTCTTCGGGGACGTCGAGCGCATGGTGGCGACGCGGGAGGCGATCGAGGCGAGGCCGCCGATTGCGTGGCGTCCGGCCTGGATCTGGCCCTGGGCGGCCGCGGCACTCCTGGTGCTGGGTCTCGCGATGGCCGGCTTCTGGTTCCTCGGCGGTGGCCCGGTGTTGGCGCGGGTGACCAAGGTGACCGGTGCCAGCGGTGTCTTCGGAAAGCGCGGAGCATCCGAAAAGGCGTTGCCGGCAGGCCTGACGCTCCGGGCCGGCGACATGATCGAGACGCGCGCCTGTGACTCCTGGGTGGAACTGGAACTGAGGGATGGATCCCGACTGACGGTCGCCGGGCATTCCATGTTGCGGTTGCTCCAGCCGTCCCGGGACTCGGATCGCTTCAGCCTGCTCCGCGGGACCCTTTGGCGGAGTCCTTCATCCAATCGGGTCACCGCGCCGCTGGTCGTCGAAACTCCGGCTTCGCGAGTGGAGGCGGGTGGTTCGCAGTTCGATCTGCAGGCGACATCGACGGAGACGCTCCTTCGGGTCAATGCGGGCCGGGCCTTGTTGAAACACCAGCTCCAGCAAGTTCCTGTCGAGGTGCCAGGCGGCTCGCAGGTCGAGGTCACACTGGCTTCGCCGACGACGCCCGTCCCGCATCCACAGCCATCACCGGTCGCCGCATGGTCCTGCGACTTTGGCGACACCACCGCGATCCTTCTGGGCCGCCGCCTGGGTTCCATCCGGGGTACGGGGATCCGGATGGGGGCTGAACCGCTGCTCTGGCCGCTTCCGGACCGTGCGCCAATCCTGTTGCACGCGGTGTCGGTGTCCGTGCTGCAGGCGCTGGGGCGTCCGGTGGAACTGAAGGCCACGACACGGATCCGTTTCACCGGTCGCCTCCAGACGGCGAAGTCCGTGAGGTTCGGCTTCAGCACCCAACGGATGCGCGGCGTTTTCTCGGGCAAGTTCGAGGTGGACGTGACCGCAGCCCGGCTCGGCGTCGTGGGCGAACCCTGGACGGTCGAGCTGCCCGTGTCGGCCTTCCGGCCGTTGCACCCGGAACTCAGCCCCGCGCCGGCCGGTCTCGAACTGAATGACATCTATGCCCTCACGGTCATCGACGATGCAGGGCTTGAACTGAACCGCATCGAGGTCCTGTCGGAGTAGCCGTCGCCCCCAGTTCGACGGGAGTTCTTAACAAGATGTGATCAACCCTTGCGTCCCGTGGGCTTGACGAGGTCCACGAGTGGCACCGCTTCTATTCCCTCCGCCAACGGATAGCGCCTGGTGCCCGGATATACCACGCGCACTTCATCGAGCTTCAGGTCGGCCATGGCGATGCGCATGGATGGGGTGATGGTTGGGGCGTCCACCCGCTTGCACTCGATGCCAATGCGGCGGCCTCCCTTGAAGACCACAAGATCCATCTCGGCTCCTTGGTGGCTTGCCCAGAAGTAGGCGTCGTCTGGCTGCAGGGCCTTCAGGGCCTCCTCGATGGCATAACCTTCCCAGGACGCCCCTACCTTTGGATGGTGCTCGAGATCCCGCTCGTTGGTGATGCCTAGCAGGGAATGGAGAAGGCCGCTGTCACGGATGTAGATCTTGGGAGCCTTCACCTGGCGCTTGCCCAGGTTCTCGAACCAAGGAGGCAGTTGCCGAATCATGAACAGTCCGGTCATCAGGTCCAGATGGCGTCGGACCGTGGATTCGTTGACGCCGAGCGCCCGGGCGAGTTCAGCGGCATTCCAGATCTGGGCGTGGTAGTGGGCGACCATGCTCCAGAAGCGCCGCAGGGCCACTGCTGGGATCGAGATGCCCCATTGCGGAACGTCGCGCTCAAGGAAGGTCTGGAGGAACTGGCGGCGCCAGGCGACGGAATCCGCCTCCCCACGTGCGGTGAAGGACAAGGGGAACCCTCCGCGAACCCAATGCCTTGTCTGGGCCGCGGCGCCCAGGTCGGCCAGCCGGAAGCCCTCGAGCGGGATCGTCTCCAGTCGTCCGGCCAGGGATTCGGAGGACTGTCTCAGGAGCTCGGGAGCAGCACTCCCGAGAATGAGGAACCGCGCTGCCACCGGCTGTCGGTCGGCCAGTACGCGCAGCAGGGGGAAGAGGTCGGGGCGGCGTTGGATCTCGTCAATGACGACCAGACCCTTGAGGGGGCGCAGGGCGATGTCAGGCTCGGTCAACCGGGCAAGACTTTGCGGATCCTCCAGGTCGAAGTAGTTGAGCGAATCGACGTCGACGAACTGACGGGCGATGGTCGTCTTGCCGCACTGACGCGGTCCCAGCAACGCCACGATCCGGCTCCGCTTCAGCGCGGTCCGGACCAGGGTGAGGTCTGCCTTCCGGTCGATCATGCCAGAGTATTGACCATGAAATTCCCGCATTCAATGCGGGAATTTCATGGTGCCGAATGGAAGGACTCCATGGAAATCCGGTGCCTGGCCCCGAGTTTTCATAAACGCGATTCAAGCAATGATGATTGAGGGCTTCGCGATCCTGAAAAGTGCCCGCCACGGCGAGGAATGACGAAGAGCCCGGGCGGCCGACCTTTCCGCACGCGTCGGTATCGGGATCGGTATCGGCGTCGGAATCGAAAACGAAAGGGAGGAACAACCGGGTTCGATCCCGATCCCGATCCCCAGGAACGGCGACGGCAGTTCCGAAACCAAGAAGTGGCGGTCGCCGCTGAACTTCATGACCGTGACCGATGGTGAGGCCCTGTCCCCGCATGGAACGGGGTGGCGACGTCCTCGTCGCCGTTCCAAAGCC
This sequence comes from Verrucomicrobiales bacterium, assembly GCA_027489875.1. GTDB lineage: Bacteria > Verrucomicrobiota > Verrucomicrobiia > Limisphaerales > UBA9464 > UBA6176. The sequence continues at coordinate 2,335 of JAIXZE010000038.1, read as the reverse complement.
TTTCGCAGGGCGATGAGGACATCGCCACCCCGTTCCCACTTTCAAACGGGGGCAGTGTCCAGATGCGCCTTCCATTCCACTCTCCCAGCGCCGGGGATGGACAAACCGACCGGGTGCCGCAACGATGCGCAATCGTCCTCGATTCCGTTCTCCTGTGGAGGATTCTGGGCGGTCCGGTCACTGGCATGAACGCGCACTCGCAACAGGCAGACCAACGCATCGCTGATCTACCAGCGTGGCCGCACGGGTCCGGTGCTCATCGTCTTCACCAACACACGCCTTCCTGTCGTCGCTCTCGCTCGTCCTGGGCAGCCGCGCTCCTGTTCGTCGCAAGCCTTGGTTTGGCGGGAGCTGTGCGTGCCGCAGCGCCATTTGAAGCTTTCCTTGAGAAGCATTGCATCCGATGCCATGGCCCGGAGAAGGAGAAGGGCGACTTGAGGATCGACCGGCTCTCCCGCGATTTCAAAGCGGGTGGGGACACGCACCACTGGGCGGAGATGATGGAGCAGGTGAATTCCGGTGCGATGCCGCCGAAGAAGGAGGAAAGGCCGACGCAGGAGGAGATCGCGACGTTTGTCACGAGTCTGGATTCGCTGATCAAGGAGGGCCGAGCAGCCCGGATGGCGGCGCGGCCAGCCGTGGCGCATTATCGGCTGAGCCGGAAGGAATATCAGAACACGGTCTATGACCTGCTTGGCGTGCGATATGATCCGTCGAAGCCGGGTGAGCTGAACGAAGACACGCTGTGGCATGGGTTCGAACGGATCGGATCGGAGCTGTCGCTTTCGCCATCGCATGTCGACCGCTATCACCGCGCCGCGGAGCTTGTCCTCGATCGCGCCTTCCCCACGGCGTCCGGCGAGGCTCGCAAGATCCGCAAGGACGCGGCGGAATTGCGGTATGGAGGGGGCAAGGAACAGCGGGCGGTGTTGGATCGCTTCGGCATCAAGAGGCCGCTGCGATACCTCCTCTTTCCCGGCCAGGTCCAGACCGCGCTCTCTCCGCATTGGTTCGGCAAGGTCGGACCGGAGCACAGTGGTCTATACAAGGTTCGCATCCAGGCCAGCGGCATCCGCCCGCCCGGAGGCCAACCGGCCCACCTGAGCATCGGCAAGCGGACCGGAGAGGAGACGGTGGCCGGGCTCGTCGAGTTTGACCTGACGGCTCCGGAGGACAGTCCGCAGGTGTATGAGTTCGAGCTGTTCCTCGAGATGCCTGCGTCGCTGGAATTCTGCGTTGTGGCAACGGATGGGGTGGATCGGAGACAAGGTGCAGCCTTCCGCAACGCGCTGACCAGCCCCGGCTACATGTTCACGCACAGCAGCGAAACCCTGCTCCTGAACGCCACCGCGCCACAGATGTTCGATGACAAGGGCAACGGACTCTTCTCCACGGTGCTCCTTGATTGGATCGAATGGGAGGGGCCGCTGGTGTCTGCGGAGGAAAAGTCGCGGCGCGTGGGCTTGCTGCCGCCGGATGATGCGACACCCGAGGTGGTCGCGGCGCATCTGCAACGCTTCGCCGAGCGGGCTTGGCGCCGGCCGGTGAAGACGGAGGAGTTGGCGGAGTATCTTGAATCGTACCGAACCGAACGCGAGGCGGGCGAGAAGACCGTCGACGCCTACCGTATCGCCCTGCAGGGCGTGATGACCTCCCGGCATTTCATCTACCTCGTCGAGGGCGAACCGGAGGCCCGTGAACGGGTCACCGGGTGGGAACTCGCCTCCCGGCTCTCCTATTTCCTATGGAGTTCGATGCCCGACGCCGGTCTCGTTGCGGCCGCCCACGCTGGCAAGCTCCAGGGCGAAGGCCTGAGCCAGGAAGTGGACCGGATGCTGATGGACCCCAAAGCCGGCCGCTTCATCGAAGACTTTTCGCGGCAGTGGCTCCAACTGCACCGCCTCGGCATGTTTCCGCCGGACAAGAAGCTCTACCCGAACTACGACGCGTGGCTCGAGACGAGCATGCGCGCCGAGCCCATCGAGTTCTTCCGCGAGATGTTCGCAAAGAACATGACCATCGATGCCCTCGTTGATTCCGACTGGACCATGGCCAATGCCCGGCTCGCCGATTTCTATGGTTTCCCGGAGATGAAGGCGGGGGGCTTCCAACGCGTTTCCCTCAAGCCTGAGGATCATCGCGGCGGTCTGCTGACGATGGGCGCCGTCCTGGGGCTGACCTCGGACGGCACGCGCCACCGCCCGGTTCACCGGGGCGTCTGGCTCAGTCAGGTGCTCCTCGGCAAGACGCCACCTCCGCCACCGGCGAACGTGCCCGCCATCGAACCCAATCCACCGAAAAGCCCCAAGGCAACGCTGCGTGACAAACTGGAAGC
>JAIXZE010000218.1 GCA_027489875.1 Verrucomicrobiales bacterium | reverse complement strand
TCCTCGGTCAACCCGCGACGTTCACCGCGCTCGCCACTGGCTCCGATCCACTCGCCTACCAATGGCTCCGCAACGACGCCGTCTTCGTCGGCCGTACCAACGCCTCGCTCGTCTTCGACGTCACCTCGACCAACGACGCCGCGGCCTATCGCGTGATCGCTTCCAACGCCGCAGGCTCCGTCACTTCCGCACCCGTCACGCTCACGGTGTGGACACCGCCGTCGTTCACCACCACACCCACGCCGCAGACCGTCGTCGCCGGTCAACCCGCCGCCTTCAGCGCCCTGGCCACAGGTTCGCCGTCACCATCCTACGCGTGGTTCCGCAACGGCTCGCCCATCGGCGGAGCGACCTTGCCAACGCTTGCGTTCCCGGCCGCCTCCACCAACGACGCCGGCGCGTATCAGGTGGTCGCCTCGAACTCCGCCGGCAGCGTCACCTCCGCTCCGGTCACGCTCACCGTACTCGTCCCACCGACGCTCGTCCTCACGCCGACCAACCGCATCGTCGTCCTCGGTCAACCCGCAACGTTCACCGCGCTCGCCTCTGGCTCCGATTCACTCGCCTACCAATGGCTCCGCGACGACGCCGTCTTCGTCGGCCGCACCAACGCAGCGCTCATCTTCGACGTCACCTCGACCAACGACGCCGCGGCCTATCGCGTGATCGCTTCCAACGCCGCAGGCTCCGTTACCTCCGCGCCGGTCACGCTCACGATCTGGACGCCGCCAACCTTCACGACCACACCCACGCCCCAGACCGTCGTCGCGGGTCAACCCGCCGGGTTCAGCGCCCGGGCTACCGGTTCGCCATCGCCGTCCTACGTGTGGTTGCGCAACGGCTCGCCCATCGGCGGAGCGGCCTTGCCCACGCTTGCGTTCCCGGCGGCATCCACCAACGACGCCGGCGCGTATCAGGTGGTCGCCTCCAATTCCGCCGGCAGCGTCACCTCCGCTCCGGTCGCGCTGACCGTCCTGGTCCTGCCGACAGTCGTCCTCGCGCCCACCAATCGCATCGTCGTCCTCGGTCAACCCGCGACGTTCACCGCGCTCGCCACTGGCTCCGATCCACTCGCCTACCAATGGCTCCGCAACGACGCCGTCTTCGTCGGCCGTACCAACGCCTCGCTCATCTTCGACACCACCTCGACCAATGACGCCGCGGCCTATCGCGTGATCGCTTCCAACGCCGCGGGCTCCGTTACCTCGGCCCCTGTTACGCTCACCGTCCTCGTGCCGCCGAGCATCGTGAGCAACCCCAGTCCCCTCACGGTCGCGAGCGGAGAATCCGCACGGTTCGAGGTGGTGGCGACCGGCTCCGGAACGTTGCGCTATCAATGGTTCAGGAATGCCGTCGAAATCGGGGGAGCGACGTCTCCCAGCCTGGAACTGGTCAACGTGGCGGCGGGCGACGCGGGCATCTACACCGTCCGGATTTCAAATGAGGCCGGATCGAGGTTGTCTGATCCAGCCAACCTGACGGTCACCATTTCCGCAGTAGCCGCCCACCTGAGGATGATACTCAGCGACCGGGACCCGAGCCGATTGTTCCTGGTGATCACCGGCACAGCCGGCGCTCGTTACAGGCTAGAATCCGCCGAACAACTGGAAGGCTGGCGGCGGGAGTTTGAGTTCACGATGCCGTCGTCCGAGAGCTCGACGTGGGATGTTTCCCTACCTTCGATGGACAGTCGGCTGTTCCGTGTGATCAGCGTCCCCTGAAAAGGGGGCCTGGGCGAAGCCCCTCACGGTGCCACGGCCAATCGCTCGTCCGACGTCTCGCGCTTCATCAGCACGCCCTGTTCCTTGTAGGCGCGCAGGACGAAGTGCGTCGCCGTCGAGAGCACGCCTTGCAAGGTGGAGAGCTTCTCGGAAACGAACGCCGCCACTTCGCGTAGGTTGGCCCCTTCCACCTCGACCAGCAGATCGTAGCCGCCGGACATCAGATGGCAGGAGCGGACCTCGTCATGCCGGGCAATCCGTTCCGCCAGCTTGTCGAAGCCGCCACCGCGTTCCGGCGTGATCTTCACCTCGATCAGGGCCCGGACGATGTCGCGTCCCAGCTTCTCCTCGTTCAGCACCGCGCGGAATCCCAGCAGGATTCCAGCATCGGTGAACTCGCGGAGGCGTGCCCGCACCTCGGGCTCGGTGCTCCCCACAAGTCCGGCGAGCTGGGCCGGAGTCAGGGAGGCGTCGTCATGAAGCAGTTTCAGCAGCGGATCCACGTCACCAAGCAAACCGGAGGAAGGCTATCGGCGGAAGCCCGATTTTGACGACCACACGGAGTCGGTGGGCTCAGGACGCTGCCGCCCTCTGGGCGGGGTGGCAACGTCCCCGTCGCAGTAGACGCCAGCCTCCTCCCACGGCGATGAGGACATCGCCTCCCCGTTCAAGGTCCAAGGCCGGGGTGGTGACGGCCCCGCTTCAGCGCGGCGGCACGACTGTTTCCACGGAGACCACCTCCACGCCCTGCTGGCGATGCAGCCAGTCGCGAAGCGCCGCTTCCGCAGGTGCCGCGAATGCCCAGCGCACACAACCCTCCGGTGGCGGCACGAGATCAGGATCAACGGTTGGAGCCTCAGATCCCTCCGCCACGATGGCTCGCGTCGTGCTCCAGTCTTCGAATCCCCAACCCTCGGCCTGCAACGCCGGCAACAGATTTGCGCGTACACCAGCCCCCACCCGGAGCACCGCGACGAATGTCCCGAACGTCGACGCGTCGTAGACCCCCAGCACATTGAAGATCGGCAGCTTCCGACCTTCGAGTTCGCGTTCCCCATCCGGAGCCCCGTCCCGGAGCACGACATCACCAAACCGATACTGCGACCGCGGCCGCGGCACGTTGCGGATCCTTACCCGCGCCGGATCGATCATGTCGCCCCACAGGACCTCGGTCATCCCACCCGGCGAGACCAACCGGATCGGAACCAGGCCATAATCCGCCCGGGGCTCTCCGGTGCCGGCAGGAATGGGGATCTTGCGGGCCGCCCACGCCTGCCGGGCTTCCGGCCATCGACGCAACGCTGTCGCCGCAATGCCGAGATTCCACCAAGCGCCCGTGTTCTTGGGATCCGCCTGGACGGCGGCCCGATTGCAGCGGAGGCATTCCGACCACTCCCCGCGCTTCTTCGCCATCAAGCCGAGATTGAACCAGGCAGCCGAGAACTTCGGATCGACCGTCACGGCCTGTTTCCATAGCCGTTCCGCCTCGGCCATGTTGCCCGCCCGGGAAGCGGCGTTGCCCTGATCATTGAATCCACGCGCCAGAAATCTCATGGGATACCCTTCAGCCACGATTCAGGGACGGGGACCGGACATACCAAAGTGATGCACCAGGAACGCGAGTTGATCGCTGCGCTCCTCGATGACCTTCGCCGTCGGCTTTCCGGCTCCGTGTCCTGCTTTGGTCTCGATCCGGATCAGCACCGGATGATCCCCGCGATGACATTCCTGCAAGCGCGCCGCGAACTTGAAGCTGTGCGCCGGCACCACCCGATCGTCGTGATCCGCAGTCGTCACCATGGTCGGCGGATAACTCACCCCCGGCTTCAGGTTGTGATAGGGCGAGTAAGCGCGCAGCGCCTTGAATTCCTCCGGGTTCTCGCTGGATCCATAGTCGCTCTTCCACGCCCACCCGATCGTGAACTGGTGGAACCGCAACATGTCCATGACACCCACGGCAGGAAGACACGCGCCGTAAAGGTCCGGTCGCTGTGTCATGCACGCCCCCACTAGCAACCCGCCATTGGATCCGCCCTGGATCGCGAGACGCTTCGGGTTCGTATAGCCGTTCCGGATCAGCCACTCCGCCGAGGCGATGAAGTCATCGAAGACATTTTGCTTCTGCAACTTCGTCCCGGCCTGGTGCCACTCTTCACCGTACTCGCCGCCACCGCGGAGGTTTGGCACCGCATAGACGCCGCCCATTTCCATCCAGACGAGATTACCCACGCTGAACGAAGGCGTGAGCGAGATGCTGAAGCCACCGTACCCGTAAAGGAGCACCGGGTTGTTGCCGTCCAGCTTGATGCCCTTCTTGTGCGTCACGAACATCGGGAGCCGCTTGCCGTCCTTGCTCGTCACCCAGACCTGCTTCGTCTCGAAAGCGTCCGGATCGAAGTCCACCTTCGGCTCGCGCCACAGGGTCGTCTGCCCCGTGGCCACATCATGCCGATAGATGCGTCCCGGCGTCGTATAACCCGTGAAGCTGTAGAACGTCTCCGTCTCCTCACGACGACCACCAAATCCGCCCGCTGAACCGATTCCTGGCAGCGCCACTTCGCGGTCCATCCGACCATCGAGATGGAACAGCTTCACCTGGCTGCGGGCATCCTTCAGATACTCCAGCACCAACCGCTCCCCCACCACACCCGCCTGCGTCAGCGTGGCTTCGGTCTGCCCGACGACTTCCTTCCACTGGTCGCGCGCCGGCCGGCGTGTATCGATCGCAATCAACCGCCCCCGCGGCGCCGCCAGGTCCGTGCGGAACCAGAACACCGGACCGTCGTTCCCAACGAAGTCGTAGCTGGCGTCAAAATCCGTGAGCAACCCCACCACCTGACCGCCCGCCACCGAAAGATCCCGGTAGAACACGCGATTCTTCGGATCCGTGCCTTCCGACGCCGTGATGATCAGGTAACGCCCATCGTCCGTGACTCCGCCGCCGAATCCCCACCGTGGCTGATCCTTCCGCTCGTAGACCAACGTGTCCTGCGCCTGATCCGTGCCGATGCGGTGGAAGTACAGCTTCTGGAATTCGTTCACCCGGGTCAGCTTTTCCGAATCCTTGGGTGCATCGTAACGGCTGTAGTAGAAGCCGCTCCCATCCTTCGCCCAGGCCGTCCCGCTGAACTTCACCCATTGCACCCGATCGGGCAGATCCTGCCCGGTCGCGACGTCGCGCACCTTGATCTCCCGCCAGTCGCTGCCACTCGCGGAAATCTGGTAAGCAGCGTACCGGCCATCTTCCGAAATCGACGGCGCGCTCACCGAAACCGTGCCATCCGCGGAGAGCGTGTTGGGATCCAGCAACAGCGTCGGCTCGGCGTCCAACGACGGTGCCGTGAACCACAGGTCCTGATTCTGCAGCCCGTTGTTCCTGGAATAGAAATAGCGCCCGCCCCGCTTGTACGGCAGTCCCGTGCGCGGGTAGTTCATCAGGCGGGTCATCCGCTCCTTGATCAACGCCCGCTCGGGGATCGTCGCCAGGTACCCGAAGGTCACCGCGTTCTGCGCCTCCACCCACGCCTTCGTTTCCGCCGAGTTGTCATCCTCCAGCCAGCGGTACGGATCTTCGACCTGGACCCCATGGTAATTGTCGACCACGGATTGCCGCGGCGTCACCGGATACTTCAAAGGTTTCGATCGCACGGAAGAAGTGGAGTTCACACACCCTGTCAGGACCAGCGCCGACAGGGCACCGGCGGCGGCAATGCGCATCAACATGCTTTGGAGCCTGCCCACAGGCGGAGTGTTTCTCAACCTCCGTCATGGAATGATCCGAAGCTTCCCCGCATCCGCATCCGCCGTCATCCTTCGCGCATGGGCCTGCCCTACAAGGTTGCGACATTGCTCTACTGCTTCAACGCAGCGGACGAGGTCCTGCTGCTCGAACGTGCCCAGGAACCGAATCGGGGTCTCTGGAGCCCCTGCGGCGGGAAACTCCATCAGGACGTGGGCGAGTCCCCCTACGCGTGCGCCTGTCGGGAAGCCTTCGAGGAGCTCGGCATCGAACTCACCCCCTCGGATCTCCACCTCACCGCCCTCGTGAGCGAAAGCGGTTATCAAGGTCAGGCCCATTGGTTGATGTTCCTCTTCGAGGTCCTGCCCAGACTCCAGATTCTCCCGCCGCCCCACCGCGAGGGCCGCTTTGCATTCTTCCAACGCCACGAGCTGGATTCACTCCGTCTGCCGGCGACCGATCGGGAACAGATCTGGCCCCTGTTCTGGAAGCATCGCGGCGGATTCTTCGCCGCCCATTGCCGCTGCGAGACGCCGGACTCCTTCCACTGGACCCTCGAGGAAAGCCGCCCAACCCATGCCTGACCCCATCCCTACGGATCCACCCACACCCATTGCGCCATCGGCCCCTGCCCCCATCATCGATCTCGCCTCCGACGACTTCTTCATGGGCGAAGCCCTGCGGCAGGCGGCACGCGCCTATGAGTACGAGGAGGTCCCCGTCGGATGCGTCATTGTGCGGAACGGCCGGATCATCGCCCGCGCCCACAATCAGGTGGAAACCCTGAAGGACGCCACCGCCCACGCCGAAATGCTGGCCATCAGCCAAGCCCAGCAGGCCGTCGGCGACTGGCGTTTGACCGACTGCACGCTCTACGTCACCAAGGAACCCTGCCCGATGTGCGCAGGTGCCTCCGTCCATGTCCGGTTCCAACGCGTGGTTTTCGGCGCTCCGGATCCCAAGGGTGGCGCGGCGGGGGGAGCCATGAACCTGCTGCAATTCCCCACGCTCAACCATCGATGCGAAGTCACGCCGGGTGTGCGCGAAATGGAATGCCGGCACATCATCCGCACCTTCTTTCAGGAACAACGCGCACGACGGGCCGAGGACCCATCCTCAGGCTCCGGCGAAGCCCATCCCTGCTGATCAGCTGACCATCAGCATCGACACCTTTTCGCCGGCCGCATTCCGCGCCAATCCCTGGGCGCGCGGATCATTCTTCCGCTCCCCATCGACCAGGAACTGGTAGTGGTGTCCCCCATGCCCCAGGGAAACGGCGAGATGCCAGGAACCGTCCACGTTCCGCTTCATCGGATGGGACGTCAGGTTCCACTGATTGAAATCGCCGATCAGGAAGACCTGCTTCGCGTCGGGGGCGAGGCAGATGAAATTGATGGGCTTCAGCGTGGCGCGGGCCTGAAGACGCTGGAGCGGTGGATTCGCGGGTCGTGTTCCGTGCATCGGTCGATTCCTGTGTTGGCTTACCGTTCTGACCGAGCGTGCGGAAGTTCCTCACCCGCCGCCCGGTGCGCCGCGTAAAAAGCCAGAGCCGTGCCAGTCTGCAAGCGGAACCTCTAGAATTCGCCCCTGGACTCTCGATTCCCGGAATTCAACCACAACCCACGCCTCAAACGTGCAGCGCGGACCACATCACAACCGTATCTCAACCGCGCCGACCTATAGCTGTGTCGCTGCTTATCCAGCCAAGTCACACATCGCCACCCATGACACGAAGAGCACGGTAGCAGGAAAATGAGGAAAGGGATCTTGGGAAGAAAATGGTGCGCGATACAGGGTTCGAACCTGTGACCCCTACCGTGTCAAGGTAGTGCTCTACCACTGAGCTAACCGCGCTTCCAAAACGAGCGGCCGCGAATCTATTGAGAAGCCCGGCCGGTTCAAGGGATATTTTGGCCAAGTTCAAAAAACCTCGCTCAACGCTTCCGCTGGGCCCGTCGCTTCGCCTCCAGCAAACGGTTCGTTCCGGAATCCGCAGCAGGCGCATTCGGCGCGGATCCCTCGGCCACTGGCGTCGCCGTTCCACTGCCGGAATCCGATCCACCACCCACGCCGGAAGCCGGTGTCGGCGCCTGACGCGGCTTGAACAGATCCGCCGAAGGCTTCGGCGGCAACACTACCACCGGCTCCTGTCGTCCGCTCTGCTGCGCGCGCACTTCATTCTTGCGGGCAAGGAGTGCGGACATGGATTCCTCGGCTTCGACGGCCTTCCGCACGTTTCCAAACCCAAGCCGACGCTTGAAGGCCTCAAACCACTTCGCCCATTCCTCGCGGTCGATGTCCACCCGACGGATGCCAACGTCGATCAGGAAGAGGCAGACGAGGACCTTGAGCAGGACATCCCACAGGTCCCGAGGTTGGAATGTCTTGAGACGGTTCAGTCGGAATGGATTGTCGATGGCTGGATCCAGGAGCTTGCCGCCACCCATTTCCGCGAGTCGTCGGAGCAATGGCAGGTTCGGTTCAGTCGCGTTGAACTCCGGCGAATAATTCACGCTCGCACCCAGCACCTGTGAGCCACGGATGCCGCCTTGGTCATCCAGCTCCTGCAGGTTCAACAGATAGGCCCCAACCTCTCTCGTTTCGAACTTCGCCTCGTATCGCCCAGGCCCTGCCTGCTCCAGGATCACATCCTGCCGAACGCCACGCGGGCTCACCACGGTGGTGCGCAGCTTGAGGAAGTTCCGGAAGTTGCCCTCACGATCCAACGCTTCCACCGAGATCTGACCCAGACCATTGTCCACGCTGACCTGGGTATTGAACTCGGCCGCATCCACTCGCCGGATCGCCCATCGGGCCACCTGCGTCCAGAACTGCTTGTACTTCGACCATCCCATCCAGTCCTGCGCCCATCGGGATTTCGCATCCGATGTGAACGCCACCGTCCGGCCCAAACCGTATTGCCAGTGCGCGAGGATCGGGTCGCCCTTTTCGGAAACGATGGGGACCTCCGCCCGAGGCTTGCCGGACGATGAAACATAACCGCGCAGGGTGGGAAACTCGTTCGGACCAATGCCCCGGATGAGTTCACTGTTCGCGACCACCTGCGGCTTGAAGGGTTCCTCGAAGATCGCCGACTTCAGGATCACCGCCGCTTCCTTGATGAAGATCTGGGGCAATTGCGCCGGGGACTTCACGTCATAGAACCGGCCGTTCCCCTGCCCCGCGATGCGCTCCATCGTGGTGGGCTGCACGTGCCCTCCGATCATCACCGTGCTGACGGTCACCCGCAGGTTGGTCAGGTCCTTCATCAGGGTGTCAGAAGGCGCATTCGGGTCGCCATCGCTGAACACGATCATGTGCTTCAGGTTCGCCGTGGACGCCTTCAGGCCGTCATGCCCCATCTGCATCAACCCTTGAAAGCTGGGTAGGTCCCCCTGATTCATCCCCGCGATCTGGCGCACCAGCGCCTTCTTGTCCCCGACCTTCTGCAACGGGAAAAGCCAGCGCTCGTTGCCGTCCCACAACAGGACGCCCATCTCATCCTGTGGTCCCAGTGAATCCAGCGCCGCAATGGCAATGTCCCGACTGATCTGATTTCCATTCCCGAATTCCATTCCGTGCATCAGCAGCACCAACGCACCGCTCGGCAGCACCTTCTTCGAGCTCAATTCCATGTCGAGGGGCAGTGCCGCCTCCAACGGTGTATTCCGATACCCACCCGCCGCGAAGGCGTTGTCACCGCCGACGCAAACCAACCCGATGCCAAAATCCCGAACCCCACTCTCCACCAAACGCATCAGGTCCGGCCCCAGATCACCGGCCGCAATGTTCGAGAGGAAGAGCACATCGTAGCTCTGCAACTCGGCCAGCGACGAGGGCATGTTCCCGATATCGCCCACGCGGACGTCCAGATTTGCCGAGCGCAGCGCCGTCGCGAGATTCGCATCCTGCGCAGGATCCGCTGAGATCACGAGAACCCGGGGATCGCCCCGGACGTTGGCGAAGCTCGTCGCACGGTTGTTCTGCGCCACCGTGTCGCCCTGGACCTCCACCTGCACCTGATACGAATAGAACCCGGGCTCCTGAAGGGTCTGGGGAAAGCTGAACAGGTTCTTGCCGGCATCAAGTTGGACCTGTTGCTCCCCCAACAACTGATCATTCCGATACAACCGCACCGTCGCCGGCTGCACCTTGTCCGAGGTGGCAAAAATCTTCGCTTCGAAGGTCTGTCCCTTCTTGAGGTTCGCGGGGATGACCAAGCGCTGGACCGCCACATCGCCCCCTCGGATCGCACCCAGCGGAACGACATCCAGGGTCACACCCAAGGGCTTCGACGAAATGAGGGCGGAGATTGCATCACCCACGTTTTCATTGCCGTCCGAGAACAGGACCAACCGCTTCTGGCCATTCTCGGGAAACGCCGCCGTTCCCAGGCGGATCGCACCGGCAATGTCCGTCCGTTCGCCTCCCACCACCGCCTGGATCTTTTCCGCCGCCGCCACTTCAGAGGCCGTCGTCTCAAGCGCCGCCTCACTGCCGAAGATCAGAAATCCCGCGCGATCCTCCTCCTTCTTGTCCTTCGACCATTGGTTCGCAACACGCCGCGCCTCCTCCTGTTGCGCAGAAGGTACGGAATCCGACCGATCCAGCAGGAACAGCGAGATCATGCCCTCCTGCGGACGCTTCCACTGGAATCCCGCAATCCCGAACACCAGCAGGATGAGGAGGAACACCCGCAGAAGTCCGGATGCCCAACGCCTCCACGGTGCCAGCGATGTATCCGAATGCGTCGCCAGCCAAACGGTCCATGCGATCGCCGGGACCAGAAGCAGCAGCCAGTAAGGATGGGTAAACTGAAAGGACATCAGCCGGCTTGGTTTGATCGTGCGACCGGGACAACCCCCACTCCGTCACGACGTATCAGTTTTTGCACGCGATGATTCTGACTGTCGGCCACGTAGAGGTTGCCGCGCGAATCGAAGGCCACGGCCCATGGGTTGGCAAATCGTCCTGCTTGGGCCCCGGGGCCTCCAATGATCTCCACGAGTTGGTCCCGGGCATCCACGATGCTGATCCGACTGTTGCCGAACTCACAGATGAACTGGGTTCCATCTGGTTCCACGCGGACATCGTAAGGATAGCTGAAGGCTCCGGGCGCTGAGCCGGGGCTTCCATGCATCCGCAGGAACCGACCCTCCCGGTCGAAGACCTGGATGCGGTGGTTGCAGGAATCCGCCACGAAGACGTGGTCCGATGGGCCGATTCCCAATCCTTCGGCACGATTGAAATGCCCCGCACGTTCGCCAGGCTCCCCCCACGCGATCCCAAATTGCGGCACCCCGACGACATCGCCCTTCGCACCGAAGGTGATCGGGCCGAAGCGTTGCACGCGATCGACGACGGTGTACTCGCTCACAAAGAACTCGCCGAGGCTATTGAGCCCGATCGCGCGTGGCAGGATGAAGCGCCCGGCGTTGGTTCCCTTCGCACCCCATTGGGCAACGAGCTTTCCCTCGGAATCGAAGTGATTCACCCGCATGTAGTGCGGCTCGATGACCAGGATGTTTCCCTGCGCATCCAGGCCCATTCCTTTCGGCTTCCCAAGGTCCGTCTGTGGCATCTGCCACTGCAGGAGAAACCGGCCGTTTGAATCAAACTTCTGGATCCGCCCAGTGACATCCGCAACGTAGAGATTGTCGTTGCGATCACAGACCAGTGACCGCGGCTTGTTGAACTGGCCCGGCCCCACGCCACGGTGACCAATCACTTCCACGTGGCTGAACCAGCGGGACTCCAAGGGAACCCGCTTCGGCGTCGCCGGATTGTCGCAACCTGCGGCAACAAACACGGCCGCGCCGGGAATCAGGAGCCGCCACCGGATCATGGACGCCAACTTCCACAACACGATCGGCAAGACAGCGATCCCAAGCAGCACGACACACAGGGCGTTCACCTGCCCGGCATGCCCGTAATGCAGCAGGTTGAACACCCGCACTGCCACCGTATCCATCCCCGCGGGCATCACGAGCAGGATGCTTTCCACGTCCCACAGGACCAGCAGGTAGACGATGTAAGCTCCCATCAGGCTCGTCCCACGGATCTGAGCCCAGACGGCATGCCACCAGACCTCGACTGGACTGCCCCCGGATGTCCTCAGGGCATCTCCAGTCGTCCTATCCACGCGCTCCAGCGAGGCGAGCCCGACAGACCATGGAATCGCGAGGTAACGGGGCATCAGCAGCAGCGGGTAAACAAACGCGGAGTTCGCCAGCCATCGCATGGAGGGTTTGGCGAGCACCGGCACCCAAAGGGCGCTGATCAGGATTCCCGGAACCAGAAACCACAGCCAGGCGACCCATCGGCAAGGGGCGACACTACGGGTTCCATGGACCAGCAGCAGGGCGAGGAGAAGCAACCCACCGGCAACAACGGCTGCAACGATCACCGACGTCGCAATGGACACGACCCCGGCCCGACTTGCCGGTCCAAGCTCCGCCCAGGTCCGGCGAGAGAGCATCAGCATCCCAACCGGCAGCCCGATCGAGAGGCCAACGGCGAGGAGGGTCAGCCCGTTGCAAACCCAACCGATCCCGCCCAGGCGACGGCGCCACAAGGAAGGATCTGCACCCCCCTCCGCGTGCGGCCATCGCACCCCGGAACGACTCACCCACAGCAGTGCCATGCCTCCCAGGACCACCAAAGGCCACCCGGCAAGCCAAGCCCCTCCCACATCCAACTGGGTGTTGAAGCGCACCCACAGCAATTCAGGAAGCACCCGGACCTGGAAAAGCGTCGGGATCGAAAAGTTCGCCCCCGCCAAAACAACACAAACAACAAAGCCGACTCCGAGACCCTGCAGACCGCTGGGCCACTGGATGTGCCGGAGCAAATGCCAGCCACGCAATCCAGGAATTGATTCCATTGCCGGACGCTCAACACGGCTCCATGCACCGATCAGCAGGATTGCAGGAATCGGCCAGTGCATCCCCGCAAGTACCAAAGCCGTCAGCGGCAGCATCGCCTCGGCCGAAGTCGCTCCACCCCACTCCAATCGCCATGTGCTCGTGATCTCAAGCCACGAGTTGGCGAGGAGGAACGGGGGAAGGGCCTGGTTGACCGCAGCGATCGCCAACATCCATGGACGCCACTGCCGACCAGCACCCATCCACGAGGTCGCAAAGGCCCAACCGAAGGCCGCAGCCAGCGCCGCAGCACCCACCGAAACCCAGGCCGTGTTCCAAAGCGCCGTCATTTGCGGAAGATCCCCTCGATCTCACTCACCGTGACGTCCAGATCCCGCAGGACCCGCGTCCAGTCCGGGGCCAGCCACCGACCTTGCGGAACGGTTGCACTCTCAAGAGCCCCTTCCCGCACCAAGAGCGTTGCCACCTCTGCCGACATCAGGAAATCAACCAACCGCCGAGCTGGATCCCCCGGAGCCACCGGGCGCACCAGTGCCACCGTATTGGGCAGCACCAGAAGGTCCTCCTCCAAAGCCAGGCCTTCCACCCGGGCACCCTCCCGTTGCGCCACGAAAATGTCGTCTGAATCCGTCAGTCCAACCAAGGCCTCACCCCGGGCAACACGCCTGACAACATGCGAATTTCCAGGTTCCAGAAACGGCTTGTTGGCAGCCAACGCGGAACACCATCGCCGCCACGCCTCATCGCCCCATTGCGAGCGCAACGCGTGAAAATGGGTCGATGTGGTACCAAACAGCGGCACCGCCAAGGATATCTTCCCTTTCCAGCGAGTATTCGTCAGTTCAACGAGGCTTGCGGGACGTTCCGAAGCCCCAAGCCGGGTTGGATCGATCACCAACCGCCGGGTCCGTGCCCCAAACGCAGCCCATCCCTTTCCTCCCGGTTGGATCTGGTTCGTTCCAAAGACTCCCCGCTCCGCCAACTGACGGGTCCGGAGTTCCTCATTGCCCCAGAACACATGCGCCACCGGATCCTTCGACTCCGCCAGCAATCGGTTGGCCATCCCAACGGTCTTGACCGCCTCGCTGTCGAAGACCGCCCGCACCTTGA
This sequence comes from Verrucomicrobiales bacterium, assembly GCA_027489875.1. Lineage (GTDB taxonomy): Bacteria > Verrucomicrobiota > Verrucomicrobiia > Limisphaerales > UBA9464 > UBA6176. The sequence goes on along the minus strand of JAIXZE010000218.1, from coordinate 42,059 downwards.
GCCCGGTGCGACGGTGAAACTCCTCAAGGACACGCTCTGCGAAGACCTGATCCTGTGCGCAGTACAGGATCAACGAGGACGAATCATTCCGTTGGCCAACCCCACCCGTTACCAGAGTCAGGAAGAGCAGAAGGAACAGCCCCAGCACCAGTGCCATCAACAGCACCAACAGGACCGCGTTCAACCCTCGTGGCTTGGCACTCATGCAGTCCGGCGATGAAACCACCACCACTCCCCGAGCATCACCCCAAGCCCCGCCAGAGCGAACCACCGCCACCACTCCAGATTTGCGTCCCGCTCGGTCGTCGCCTTCACCTGGGTGAAGCGTCCAAGGTCCAAGGTCTCACGCGGCCGGATATTGCTTTCCGCCGCATCCAGCAGATTCGCCGAGAAGGCCACCTGATTGGTCCCCAATTGAACTCGGTAAACCCCCTGCCTCCCTGTATCGCCCCACACGAACTCCGTGGACTCGACGCCAACAGGCACCTTCTGGACGCTCCCATCGGGCACCGTCACCACCGCTTCGGTCACAGGACTGGCCAAGGGCAGTCGAAAGGCATCCCCAGCCTTGATCAGGAATTGCTCGGCCTTCGCTGTCGCCGGATTCAGCCAGTCCACCGCATTTGCGACGAAGATCGGAAAACTGATCCGCAAAGGCCAGGTGCTCTCCAGCGTGTCAAACCCGATCCAGATCACCCGTTGGCGTCCCATCTCACCCGCTACCACCAACGGAGACTGGGGGGCATCGACCAGCGAGACTCCCCATCCGGGTGACTTCACCTGAAGGGCTTTGGCCACCTGGATGTTGTCGAAGGTCACGAACCGCAACAGTGGGTGGGTGTTCTTCCAGTTGACGATCGGAGGTGCCTCGATTCCACCCACCGGCGGCTCGAACCAGTTGGTGGGGGCAACATTGATCGCTAGAAGGTTGCCCTTCGGCCACTCCGACGGCACCACGTCATCCAACACCACCAACTCGTGCCGTCCGGCGTCTGCCGCAGAATGGTCCGCAGCGGTGCTCAGTTCCACATTCGGTCCAGCAGCCGCGAGGGCTTTCTCCAGAAAACGATTGCCACGAGTTACCAGCAGGACTCGGATCGGTTGGGGCATCAGGGAAACCACGCTGGCTTGATCGTCCGCCTTCAGGTCGTCCTCCGTGATCAGCTTGGCAGTGAACACGCCATCCCTCGCTTGCGATGCAATGAAGACCGCGGGCGTCGTGTTCGTGGGAGCCAGGGTAATCGTCTTGGTCTCCACCAGTTGTCCCTCAAAGGCGATCTCCACACGCGCGTCGATGGATTGCGGCTGGTGGTTCGCAACGCTGATGAACAGGGCGCGCTTCGACGGGTCTTCCGGGTTGGGCTTCACGTCGAAGGCGATGATGCCCGCATTTCGCCCGCCCTTCCCGACCTTGTGGTAGATCAACCGCATCTCCCGGGTCTCAAATTCCGCCAACTCCGGAATCGCACCGTCACTGAACAGGTGGATCTCCGCATCCGGACGATCTCGAATCAGCGTCTCCGCCACCCGCAAGGCCTCCGCCAGTCGCGTCGATGAGTCCGTGACTCGGGCCCCCTCCAACGCCCGCCTCAGGGCAGCCTTCTCGGAAGTCGCACTTTGCCGGACCTCCGCATTGGCACCGGCCACCAGGACGACCATCTGGCCACCCTTGCCCGTGGCCAAGGCATTGACCAACGCGATCGCTTCCTTCCGAGCCTTCTCAAATCGGCTCGGCGATTCGTCGGTCGACTGCATCGAAGCACTCGCGTCCAGAACAACCACCTGGAGCTTCCCGTCACTCGATTTGCCCGAGAAATACGGGCGGGCGAGGGCAAGGACCAAAAGAAGCAACATCAGCAGCTGGAGGAGCAGCAGCCAGTTGTGGCGCAAGCGCTGCAAAGGGGCACTGGCCTGTGTTTCAGCCAGGAACCGTTGCCAGAGCAACGTTGACGCAACCACCCGGGTGACGCGCTTCCTCTTCAGAAGATAAAACACCACCACCGCCGGGAGGGTCAGCGCGAACCAGAAGGCCAGTGGCGTCAGGAAGTTCATCAATTTTACGGTTGCGGGTCAGCCTTGCCGTATTGGCCAACCAAATACTCCACCAGGAGGGGAACCCCGTTCGTTGGCACCGGAGCGCCGTACTTGCTGCGCATCTTGTCCACCGAGGCCGTCCAGCCCGCCTTCGTCAATGGCGGCTGGGTCGTGATGTAATCCACGGAATGACAGAGGGAGCACTGGCCGATCACCACCTCCCGCCCCTTGCCTGGCTTCAGCTCCACCTTCTCCGGAGGCAGCTTCCACGCATCGGCGGCTCCTGCCGTCACAACGGACGTCGCAACAACCACCGCGATCAGAGCATGCCGAATGTCAGACGGGAACTTCATGAAATCCTCACCTTTACGGGTTCGACCACGTTCCGCATGTATCCCGCCGGATTCCAAAGTGGCTCCAATGGCTGTGACTCACCCAGCCGGTTGGTGGCGCGAGCCCACAGAATCCGTTCCCCCTTCCCAACAGGTTTCCATCCGAGTGTCCATTCGCGGAATCCAAACCGACCGATCTCCGGGCTCAGTTCCGCACGACGCCAGTTGCGACCCTCATCTTCCGAAAAGACGACTTCGCGAATCCCGGCACCGCCATCAAAGGCAATGCCTCGAACCCGGACCATCTCCCCCTCCCGCACCACGCTTCCAGCAGCCAAGCTGGTGATGAAAGACCGGACGTTGAAGCGACTGATCGGGACCGTTCGCCTCGGCTTGCTGCCGGGAGCCACATGCGCGCAGGGATCGTCGGGTATCCGATAGGCAGGATCCATCCAGTATCCTTGGAAAGCTTCATCCAGGACCATGATCCGATGAAGGTGTTTGATCCAGTAAGTGCCATAATGGCCGGGCACCACCAATCGTAGCGGAAAGCCATTCAGCCACGGCAGCGGCTCTCCGTTCATCTCGGTCGCCAGAAGAATGTCGGGATCCAATGCCTGATCCGCTTCCAGGACCTTCACAAAGTCCGGAATCGTTCCCGTGGGAGGTTTGTCCATCCCATCGAAAAGAACCTGCTTCGCCCCCGCCTTCATCCCTGCCGCCTTCAGCACATCGGCCAGACGAACACCTCTCCAGCGTGCGCACCCCATGGCCCCGTTACCCGATTGGCCGCCAGGCACCCGCGGCACAAACAGACCACGGCCGTTCCCGGAGCACTGGTTGACCGCAACAACCTCGCTCACCTCGAAGCGACTCTTCAATTCCGCAACCTTCAGCTCCAATGGACGCTCTACCGACCCGGCCACCGACAGGGTAAACACCCCATCGCTCAGCAACTCCTGGGCGGGAGGAGAACCCGCAAGGTGATAACGAACGAAAAAGGCATCGTTGGGAGTGAGCAGGCTTTCGTTGAAGACCGACATTGGAGTCTCCAACTGGGGCGGCCGTGCTGTCAGGCGGATCAGTGGACGCTTCTGCGGATACCGCACCAACTCCCGGGTACCGTTTTCGAATGGCATCTCGATCAAGTCCGCAGCGAACCCATGGGATGTCGCGGCAACACCCGCCGCCACCGCAGCCATGCCAACAAACCGACGTCGGCCCATCTCTCGCTCACTCCAAGTTGGGTTACGTGCCATAAACTTCGCAATCATCCCCACATTTCTGCAGTCCTCAACTGTCGCAGCAGCAGGTCCTCGATCGACTCCCCTGAGTTCACGCTGAAGAAGTGCACTCCCCTGGCCTTGCAGAACTCCCTCAAGCGTTGAACATAATTTGCGACTGCCTGCTGATAGGCCGCCAGACGGTACTTTCCAAACGTCACCTCCTGCACCGCACCGGATTCGGAATCCACCAGACGCAAATCGCCGAATGTTCCGGGATTAATCTCCTCCGGGGATAGGATCTGGATGGCATTCACCTGAAAACCCCGGCCAACCAAGGCCAGAAGGCCCGGCTCATATCCGGCAGGATCAAGGAAATCGCTCAGCACCACGGCAACACCCGCTTGTCGTGATTCGAGTACACCACGCTTCAGGGAGGCGTTGAAGTCCGCGGCTCCACCCGCCTTGAGGGCTGTAAGGTTGGCAAAGTACTGCAACGAAGACTTCTTCCCACGGACACTCCGGAGTGCCCCCCGAATCGCCATTTGCTGACTGAAATTCAGCATCTCCGCATCCGACGTCGCTTGAAGCTCCGGAAAGATGTGAAGCGAAACTCGGTCAAACCCACACAACGCAACATATCCGATGGCCGCCGCAACCTGCCGGGCAAAGTCAAACTTCGAAGGACTTCCAAAAAGCATGCTTTCGCTCGCGTCGAGGAAGATCCGAACAGGCAACTCGCGCTCCTCCTCGTAAAGCTTCAAGAACAGCCGATCCAACCGCCCATAAAGATTCCAATCCAAGTACCGAAGATCGTCCCCAAGCACGTAATTTCGATAGTCCGCAAACTCAACGCTCTGACCCCTCGCCCGACTTTTCCGCTCTCCCTTGGCTGAACTCTTGGCGCGACGCGCTGCAATCAGCTGAAACTGCTCCAACCGACGAAGCACTTGAGGCGTTAGGATTCCAGCCATGACTTAGCCCCCTCGATGGTTCTTCAAACACTCGCACCCGCATCACGAGGAACATCCCGCAAAATCTGGGCGATGACCTCGTCCGTAGTGATGCCCTCGGCTTCTGCTTCAAAATTCGGGATCAACCGATGACGAAGGGAGGCAGTCGCAACGGCAGCGATGTCGTCGTAACTCACATTGAAGCGCCCCTGCGTCAACGCTCGGACCTTACCGGCAAGCACCAGCACCTGAGCGCCACGCGGACTGCTTCCGAACCGGAGGTACTGATTGGTAATCGGCTGAGCAGTCGTTGTCTTTGGATGGGTCGCCAGTACCAGGCGGACGGCGTAGTCCTTGACGTGACTCGCAATGGGAACTTGCCTCACCAACTTCTGAAGGGCGGCCAAACCCGCCCCATCCAACATCTTGGCTGGTGTCACCTTGGTGCCTTCCGTCGTACGGTTCAGCACCTCCGTCAATTCCTCGGCGGTCGGATACCCCACCACGAGCTTGAAGAAAAACCGGTCTAGCTGCGCCTCTGGCAAGGGATAGGTACCCTCCTGATCGATCGGATTCTGTGTGGCCAAAACGAAAAACGGCTGAGGAAGGGGTCGAACCTCACCACCGGCGGTCACCTGCCTTTCCTGCATGGCCTCCAACATGGCCGATTGCGTCTTCGGAGTCGCACGGTTGATCTCGTCAGCCAGAACCAAATGCGCAAAGACGGGCCCCTTTTGGAACTGGAACTCCTTCCGGCCATCAGGTGTCTCCATCACCAGATTCGTCCCGAGAATATCAGCGGGCATGAGATCCGGTGTGAACTGGATACGACTGAAACTAAGGTCCAGAACTTCTCCCAGTGTCCTCACCAGCAATGTTTTCCCCAATCCAGGAACACCCTCGAGAAGCACGTGCCCCCCAGCAAAGATGGCGTTCAAGGTGCCTTCAACGATCTGATCCTGGCCCACCATGACACGACCGATCTCAGCCCGGATCGTGGCGTAGGTTTCTCGGAACTGTGCGATGGATTCTTCAGTCGTCATGGCAGTTGGAACTTGGACCAGCTTGGTCGTGGAAAGTTACGGGCTCACGTTAGTGCACCCCCACCGCACCCATGCAAGGCCCAACGTCGGAAAACAAAAAGGGCACCCGACACAATGGTCGGATGCCCTGTCAAATTCGTCCGTAATCGATTTCAGCCCTGAGTGGCAGGTGCGGAGGCAGCCACAGGCGAAGCCACTGGATGTTCCACCAACTCGATGATGGCCATTTGCGCGGCGTCGCCCTGACGCTGACCCAATTTCACGATGCGCGTATAGCCACCAGAACGATCCTTGAAAACAGGAGCGATCTTGTCGAAGAGGATATGAACGAGATCGTTCTCCTCGCGCCATTCTTCACGAACAACCTTGCCCTTAAGGGTGGGTGTCCCACGAAAAAGGGAGCGCGGCTGAGTCCTCAACTTCGCAGCCGCTTGGCGCCGCAAATGAACATTCTTCTCCTTGGTCGCCCCAATGGCATGGCGGCCCAAGGTAATGAGCTTCTCCACAACCTGACGAACGACCTTTGCCTTCGTAACCGTGGTGGTGACTCTTTGGTGTTTGATGACGTTCGCGGCCAGGTTGGTGAGCATCGCATTGCGATGCTCGCTATTCCGACCAAACTTCGTGTTGCGCTTCAGGTGTCGCATGATGCTGGGAAATTAGAGCTTGTTGGCCGGCTCGGGCTGAGGTTCAAGGAGGCCCGGCTCAAAGGACATGCCTAGAGCCAAACCGAGCGTGGCCAGTTTCTCCTTGATCTCGTTCAGGGACTTCTTGCCGAAATTACGGTACTTGAGCATTTCCTGCTCCGTCTTCATCGCCAACTGACCCACCGTAGTGATATTGGCGTTATTGAGGCAGTTCGCAGCACGAACACTCAACTCGATCTCGTTCACCGACATGTTGAGCAATTTGCGAAGTTTGGCCTTCTCGTCATCCTGAGGCTTGGCTTCCTCCTCGAATTCAACAGCATTCTTATCGTATCCGACGAACACGTCCAAGTGATGCTGGAGGATGGCTGATGCTTGGGTCAGGGCGTCATCCGGAGAAATCCGCCCATCGGTCCACAACTCGATGATCAGCTTGTCATAATCAGTACGCTGACCAACACGGGCCGCCTCCACCGCATAACGAACTCGACTGACAGGCGAGAACAGTGAATCGATGGCAATAACGCCGATTGCCTGATCAACCTTCTTGTTCTCGTCACCTGGACAAAAGCCACGACCAACCTTCACTTCGAGCTCGATCTCAAGCTTCTTCTTCCGGTCCAAGGTGCAGATATGCTGCGTAGGATTCACAACCTCAACGTTCTGGTTGAGCTCAATGTCTCCAGCGGTAACCGCGCCTTCTTTGTTAACGGAGAGCAACAATGTCTGCGTCTCCCGGGAGTGAACCTTAAATTTCACCCGCTTGAGATTGAGAACGATGTCCGTTACATCCTCCACGACGCCATCCACTGTGGTAAACTCATGCATTGCACCATCGATCTTCACCGAGGTGATTGATGCCCCCTCGAGTGAGGAGAGCAGAACGCGCCTAAGGGAATTGCCAACGGTGTGGCCGTATCCCGTTTCAAACGGTTCAGCAATGAACCGAGCATATGTATCTGTTGCTGTGGCCTCGTCTTTTACGAGACGCTTAGGCAATTCAAACCGACCCAATCGCACTGGCATAGATTTTAGGAAGCAATTTTAAACTGGGATCTGAGACCCTCCCGTGGCCTCGCGATCCCCATATAATTGCAGATACCGGTGCTGACACCGGGTTAAGTTGGACAATTATCGGGAGTAAAACTCAACAACGGCTTGCTCGTTGGCGATCGGATTAATCTCATCCCGGGTCGGGATTCGAAGCAAAGTTGCCTTCAATCCTTCGCGATCAACCGAAATCCAGTCCGGAACAACTCTCGCGGTCGAACCTTCGACATTCTTCCGAGCGGCAGTCTTGGACTTGGTGTGGTCACGAATGTCGATCACATCACCAACCTTAACGACGTAGCTCGCCACATCCACCTTCTTGCCGTTGACACGGACGTGTCCATGTCCAACGAGCTGTCGGGCAGCGGGCCGGGTAAGACCAAACCCACTGTGATACACAACGTTGTCAAGTCGCGTCTCCAGAATCTGAAGCATCTTCTCACCCGTTACGCCACGCATGCGCAAAGCGCGTTCATAAACGTTGCGGAATTGACGCTCCTGAAGGCCGTAGAAATAACGAAGCTTCTGCTTCTCAAGAAGACCGACGGCGTAGTCACTGTTCTTGCGCCTCGACTTGGGCCCGTGCATCCCAGGGGGGTAGGGCCGGCGTTCCAGATACTTGGAGGATCCGAAGATGGGAACGCCCAATCGACGGCTGATGCGAACACGGGGACCTGTATATCGTGCCATGTGATGAAGAAATTTGGATTTTAAACGCGGCGCTTCTTACGGGGCCGGCAGCCATTGTGAGGGATGGGAGTTGCATCCTTGATGGCCGTAATCTCAAGACCGATCGCCTGAAGAGCACGGATCGCGGACTCACGTCCAGAACCAGGGCCGCTAACGCGGACCTCCACTTCCCGCAAACCATGAGCCATCGCTTGCCGGGCAGCATCCTGAGCAGCCTGCTGGGCCGCGAAAGCGGTACTCTTCCGGGAGCCCTTGAAACCGACACGACCAGAGGTACTCCAACCAAGGGAATTACCTTGCATATCGGTGATGGTCACCTGGGTGTTATTGAAGGTGGCGAGAATGTTGGCAACACCGCTGGCGATGTTCTTCGCACCCTTCGCACGGATAATCTTCTGTGCCTTGGGATCTTCCCCAAGCAACTCAGCCGCTGTGGGTGCGGAGGCGGCCGGGGCAGGCCCTGCAGGCGCGGGTACCGCGGCAACGGCGGCAGGATCTGCAGCTTTCTTCACCTTCGCAGGCTTGTCGGCGGCGGCCGAGGCAACAATGGGAGCTGCCCCCTCCGCGCCATCTTTCTTTACAGTAGCCTTCTTGGGCTTGGTTTCGTCAGCCATAAGCTTTGGTCAAATAAATTAGTGGGTGCCAGCCTTGGCATTCGGATTACGCTGAACGCCCACAGTACGGCGCGGACCTTTTCGGGTACGAGCATTCGTCTGTGTACGTTGACCACGAACCGGCAAACCCTTGAGGTGACGGACGCCTCTGTATGACTTGATTGCCTGAAGGCGTTTCAAATTCATACCGATCTCGCGTCGAAGATCACCCTCGATCACGTACTTTCCCTCTTGGATCGCATTAACGATCTGGGAAAGCTGCGCCTCAGAGAGGTTCTTTGCCCGCAAGGCCGGATCAATGTTCGCGCGAGACAGTACCTCGCGAGAATTCACTGGCCCAAGGCCGTAGATGTATCGAAGCGCGATGTCGACGCGCTTGTCTCCCGGAATATCAACACCCAGAATACGTGGCATGGCAGTTCCTTGATTTCAGCCCTGACGCTGCTTGTGCCGAGCATTGGAGCAGATCACACGGATCACACCCTTCCGCCGCACCACTTTGCAGTTTTCGCAAAGCTTCTTTACTGAGGCTCTAACTTTCATCTCTAAATGATTCCTATCCAACGCCTTCACTCAATAGAGCAAAGGCAGACCATCATCTGTTAAAATTTCGCATCCGTCATCTGTCACCAAAACCGTGTGCTCAAAATGAGCGGAAAGCTGACGATCATGAGTCACAACCGTCCATCCGTCACTCAAGATCTTCACGGCTGGAGAACCAACCGTAACCATGGGTTCAATCGCGATCGTTAGACCAGGCTTCAAGCGTGCAGCGTGTCCCGCATCGAGGTAGTTCGGTACCTGAGGTTCCTCGTGCACCGATCGACCAACTCCATGACCACAAAATTCTCGAACAACCCCGAATCCTGCCGCTTCAACTACCCGTTGAACAGAACGCCCAATGTCGTTCGTGGAGCAGTTGGCACGAACTTGCCCAAGCCCTTCCCTCAGCGCCTGAACCGTGACATCCAACAATTTCTGGGCAATAGGACTACAACCCCCGCAAGGAACCGTCATTGCCACGTCACCGATGAATCCTTTCCTTCGAACACCGATATCGAGCTTGACTAGGTCGCCGAACTGAAGGCGCCTGGATCCACCAATACCATGGATGACTTCCTCATTCACCGAGATACAGGAATTGGCAGGGAAACCACGATATCCGAGGAATGCACTTGATCCACCATCTTCGCGAATCCACTCGCCAATTTGGCGATCGAGATCCGCTGTTGTGATGCCAGGAACAACCTGGGAAGCTGCCTTCCGAAGAACCCTCATGGCCGACTTGCCAGCCTCTCGCATGAGAATGATCTCATCCGGAGTCTTTGGTGTAAGTTTGGCCATGGCGATAGCAATTCCTCCCCACCTAACGACGGGAGATTAGAAAGAACTAGAATGTCAACTGCGGCCCTTAACGCGCCCCTTCTTAAGGAAGCCATCGTACTGCCGCAATAGAAGGTGGGATTCCATCTGGCGCATCGTATCCAACAGAACACCCACGGTGATCAAAAGGGACGTGCCTCCAAAGAAAGTGGCAACATTGAAGTCAATCTCCATCGAGAAATTCATCAAGGTTGGGATTGCAGCCAGAATCGCCAAGAAGATTGCGCCCGCCAACGTCAATCGTGACATTGAGCGATGCAGAAAGTCGCTGGTAGCAACTCCGGGCCGCACGCCTGGAATGTACCCTCCGTGTTTCTTGAGGTCATCAGCGATCTGGAGCTCATTGAATTGCGTCGCAACCCAGAAATAACTGAAGAAGATGATCATCAATGTCTCGGCAAGCAGGTAGAAGACCGAGTCAGGGCGCAGTAGCCTAGCCAATTCACTGAAGAAGGGGAGATTCATTGCTGCTCCTAACTTCTCGAACAGTAGACCTGGAAACATCAGAATGGCTTGGGCAAAAATCACTGGCATTACGCCGGCATAGTTGACCCTGAGCGGCATGAAAGAGGTGCTTCCCGCAAATACCTTCCTTCCTACGGCACGTTGCGCGTACTGTACTGGGATTTTTCTTTGCCCTTGTGTCACCAAAATCACACCAGTGATGACAATCGCCAGAAGAGCGAGCAAGAGGATCGCATGGGGCCACCGAAATTTGGCGACGTTACCGTCAGGCGGGAAAAATCCAGTCCACAGAGAAGTAAAGGCCAACGGAAGGCGAGCCAGAATACCTACGGTGATAAGCAACGACACACCGTTGCCAATACCTCTTTCAGATATCTGCTCGCCCAACCACATCAACAGCAACGTTCCAGCAGTGAGAATGACGACTGTCTGGAACAGGTAGATCCACCTGTTATCGATGAGAACGAGTCTGCCGTCGAACTTGAAAGCCTCAGACGGATTCTCCCACCCAATCGCCATAACCAACCCCTGACCCAAGCACAGGAGCACAGTCAGATAACGACCGTAAGCAATGATCCTGGCACGGCCACCTTCTTCGCGAGCAAGTTTAGCAAGTCCAGGCAAAACTGCTGAAAGAAGCTGAATGATGATGGTGGCTGAAATGTAAGGCATGATCCCCAAAGACCCTACCGAGCACTTCTCCAGTGCGCCCCCAGTAAACAAAGAATAGAAACCAACGACTCCGCCTTGACCGGAGTTCGCTTCGAAATGGGCGCTAAGAGCCCGACCGTCCAGACCTGGAATTGGAATCAAGGCAACCAACCGCGCGACTAGGAGTACCAACCCGGTGAAAATAAGCCGGGACCTTAGCTCCGGGATCCGGAAGCAATTTGCGAAGGTCTGGAAAATCTGGCCCAACATGAGTTTACGGTTGTTAGCTTACAACTTCGGCGGTGCCGCCAAGCTTCTCGATTGCATTCTTTGCGGCCGCGCTGAATGCGGCAGCCTTTACAATCAAGCGTTTCTTCAAATCGCCGGTGCCCAGAATTTTAACGCCCAGTCCAGGCCCCTTTGCCACGCCAGCGATCCGCAGGACTTCCGCGTCAACAACAGACCCCTCCTCGAAGGAGTTCAGATCGGTCAGGTTGACGGGAAGATAACTGACCTTGAAGGCGGTGTTATTGAATCCGCGTTTAGGAATCCGGCGGATCAATGGCATCTGACCACCTTCGAATCCAATTCGAATGGAACTACCGGAACGGGCGCTCTGCCCCTTGCCACCCCGTCCAGATGTCTTGCCATGGCCACTAGATTCACCAGAGCCTAGTCGCTTACGGCGATGCTTCGCCCCCGGCCGGGGCTTCAAATCGTGAAGTCGCATAGATCAGATCGCTTTCTTAATTCGAGATTCCAGTCCGCGGGCCCTAAGGATCGCGTCACGCGTCCGCAGTTGAAGAAGTGCTTTCAGCGTCGCTTTTGCAACATTTGCTGCGTTCTTCGAACCCAATGATTTCGACAAGATGTCCCGGATCCCAGCTGATTCGACAACAGCTCTAACCGTTTTGCCGCAAATCAAACCGGTACCAGGGGACGCGGGTCTCAACAGGACCTTGGCTCCACCAAAGTGGGAATAGACTTCGTGAGGGATGGTGTTGCTGGCGAGACTCACATGCTTGAGGCCAGACTTGGCACCATCGCCACCCTTGCGGATCGCGTCCGATACCTCGGTTCCTTTTCCCAGCCCTAGACCTACACGTCCCTGTCGATCGCCAGCGACCACGAGGGCACTGAAGCTGAACCGCCGTCCACCCTTGACCACTTTGGCCGAGCGATTGATGAAGATAACCTTCTCAACCAAGTCATCTCGCCGGGAGTCTCCGTCAGAGTCGGGACCGCGTCGCCGACGAGGCCTTTCGCCCCGATCATTACGATCGGATCGCCCAGAATATGACTGGGAGTTCTGTGTAACCGCAGCGATTGGAGCCGCTGCCGCAGCCGGTGCTGCCTGACCTTTGCTTTCGTTATCTTCAGCCACTTTAAACCTCCAGATCAGAATTTCAGACCAGCTTCGCGAGCAGCATCCGCCAAGGCCTTAACCTTGCCGTGATAACGGGCCGCTCCCTTGTCAAAAACGACGGCTTCAATGCCCTTTGCTTTGGCTGCTTCGGCCGCCCGTTTGCCTACCAGCAAAGCATTCGCCACGTTCGCACCCTTGATCTCTTTCGGAGCAGCTTTGTCCCGAGTGCCGACAGCGGCGAGAGTCTTACCCACGCCATCGTCAATGAATTGAACGTAAATGTGAGCTCCAGTGAACTTGACTGCCATTCGTGGGCGAGCTGATGTACCGGTAACCTTCTGACGAACGCGCCAGCGTCGGCGTAGGGCCAGAGAGTGCTTTTTCTCGGATCTCATTGTGAGGGAAGGGATGAAGGAAAATTGGATTATTGGACTGTCTTGCCTTCCTTGCGAACAACCTGCTCGCCCGCATATCGAACACCCTTGCCCTTGTAAGGCTCAGGAGGATAATAGCTGCGAACTTCCGCAGCTACACGACCAACGACCTCTTTGTCGCATCCGTCGATCGTTATCTTGGTATTCTCCTCAACCACAACTTTGATTCCGGCAGGGATTGGATACAAGACGGGATGGCTATACCCGAGTGAAAGATTGATTAAGCTACCTTGGACGGCGGCTTTGAAACCAACGCCCTGGATTTCCAGCTTCTTTTGGTAGCCCTCATTGACACCACGAACCATGTTATTGACCAAGGCGCGTGCCAAACCATGCATCGCTTTGGCTTCTGCCCCCTCCCCTTGCCTAGTCAGGTTCACTTGACTACCAACAACCTTAGCTGCGGTGCTGGGAGGAAGTGTAAGATTCAACTTACCCTTAGGTCCCTCCGCACTGACGATTGACCCTTGAACGGTAACTTTGACCTTGGCCGGGACATCTACCGGCATTTTTCCAATTCTTGACATACGAGCTCCTTACCAAATGTAACAGACGAGTTCTCCGCCCAAATTCTGCTTTTTGGCTTCGGACCCGGTCATGACACCCTTCGAAGTTGAAACAATAGCCACTCCCATCCCACCAAGTACCCTCGGGATTTCGGTACTGCGAACATAGCGACGGAGCCCTGGCGTAGAAATCTGCCGAAGTCCAGCAATCACGGGGCGACGTCCGTCGTACTTGAGAGCCAAGGTCAGAGCCTTCTTCGGCCCACCTTCGACACCAACTTCAGCCACGTAACCTTCTTGATGAAGGATCTGTGCGACGGAAGCCTTGAGTTTGGAATAGGGCATGGTGACCTTGGCATGACGCGCCATTCCGGCGTTCCGGATACGTGTCAGCAAGTCTGAAATCGGGTCGTGCATTTCGTAATCTCCTTACCAGCTAGCCTTGATAACTCCTGGAATCTGGCCGGTCAGGGCCAATTCGCGAAAAGTAAGGCGTGATACACCGTACTTTCGTATGAACGCGTGACGCCTACCGCTGATCTTGCAGCGATTAACCACACGAACAGGACTGGCGTTCTTGGGGAGAGCACTAAGACCAGCGTAATCTCCCTTCGCCTTCAATTCGGCGCGGATGACTGCGTACTTTTTTACTGTAGCAGCTTTCTTCTTGTCCCGAGCGAGCCAGGATTTCTTGGCCATAATAGTGAAATAGTTGATTACTTGGAGAACGGCATGCCCATCAGGCGAAGCAAATCGAGCGCCTCAGCATCCGTCTCAGCGGTCGTTACAATCGTAATGTCCATGCCCTGATTGAACTTGATCTTATCCAATTCGATCTCGGGAAAAATGGTTTGATCCGGTAACCCAAGGGAGTAAGTACCTCGGCCGTCAAACTGGCGGGGGCTGATGCCGCGGAAGTCCCTGATGCGTGGAAGGGCTGTAGCGACCAGACGGTCGAAAAACTCATACATGACTTCCCGCCGCAGCGTGACACGGCAACCAACAGATTGCCCCTTTCGAAGCTTGAAGCTTGCGACGCTCTTCTTGGCCTTGCTGATCACCGGCTTCCGCCCAGTGATCGCACCCATATCCTTTACCGCCTCTTCCAAAGCACCCTTCTCGCGCGAGGTTGACACGCCCATGTTTACGACGATCTTCTCGATCTTCGGAACCTGATGGACATTGGTGTAGCCGAGCTTGGCTACCAGCGCAGGGCGGACATCTTTTTCGTACTTCTCCTGGAGTCGTGGCTTCATGATTTAGCTCTTGGCGGATTTCTTGGTTCGGCGACGGTCGAACTCGTCCGCCTTCATCACGTTCGAAATGTGCACGGGCCCCTCAAGCCACAACACACCACCTTGTGGGTTCTGCTGGCTTTTGCGCAAGTAATGCAACACGGGCTTTACTAGGCGGGCGCGATCTTCTTGAGTCTTGGAACGTTCATCGTTGCCCTCAACGATGACAAACTCTTTGGCTGGCAACACCTTGGTTACCGTGCCCCGGCGGCCTTTGGCCGATCCGGCGATGACGACGATCTCGTCACCCTTCTTGACATGAGACTTGGCCATAGCATTCCTGAGCATCGAAACTTAGATGACCTCCGGAGCGAGAGAAATGATCTTCATGAACCTCTTTTCACGAAGCTCTCTCGCTACTGGTCCGAAAATGCGGGTCCCCTTTGGTTCACCCTCAGCATTAATGATGACAATCGCGTTGCGGTCAAAACGCAGGTAAGAACCGTCGGATCTCCGAATCGGTGCCTTTGTTCTGACAACAACAGCCGTGCAGACATCCCCCTTCTTGACGGAACCGTCTGGAGCGGCCTCCTTGATGTGTACTTTGATGATATCGCCGACGCGAGCGTAGCGCTGATTCTTACCCAGGACACCGATAGTCCAAGCAACCTTGGCTCCGGTGTTATCAGCTACATCGAGACTGGATCGAATTTGAAGCATGGTATGACTCCCTTATGTCTGATCGTCTCTCTCAAGTCGTCTTCGAAGATCCATCAGGATTCAAGACTTCCATCAAGCGCCAGCACTTGGTGCGGGATAGTGGACGCGTCTCCTGAATGCGAACTAGGTCACCGACCTTCGCCACGTTCGACTCATCGTGTGCATAGAGCTTTTTGAAGGCCGTGACGACTTTCTTGAATTGAGGATGCCGAAAGCGACGCTCGACCCGAACAACAATGGTTTTTTGCATCTTGCTCGAGACAACTTCACCAACGCGCTCCTTGCGATGGCCTCGATCTTGGGAAATTTCTGTCATATGAGATGTATTCAAGGTTTAGGCCTTGCTCCCTTCTGAGGCACTACGGAGTGAGGAGAGCCGAGTTTCACACCGAGCGATATCTCGGCGCAATTCACGCATCCTATGGGGCTTCTCCAAGCGCGCTGTCGCTTGTTGGAGTCGAAGATTGAACAATTCCAACCGCAGCTCGCGGCCCTTGGCGGCGAGTTCTAATGCGGTCATCTCTTTAAAAGCGTTGCTGGCCATGGAATGAGAAATTATCCGAGCTTGTGTCGGGAGATGAATTTGGTCGAGATCGGAAGCTTGGTCGCGGCCAGTCGCATCGCCTCACGAGCGACAGCTTCGGTAACGCCATCGATCTCAAAAAGAACACTTGCTGGCCGGATGACTGCCACCCAGGATTCAACACCACCTTTGCCTGTACCCATCCGTACCTCCAGAGGTTTCTTGGTGAAGCTCTTGTCGGGAAAGATCCGAATCCAAACCTTACCTCGCCTCTTCATGTAGCGAGTAATGGCGACGCGTGCGGCCTCAATCTGCTTGGTGTCCATCCAGCAACGTTCGAGGGCCTGCAGTCCATATTCACCGAATGCAACGGTGTTACCGCGGGAAGCAAGACCGGTTCTGCTTCCCCGCTGCATCTTGCGGTACTTTACCCGTGCGGGCATCAAGGCCATTTGAAATCCTTTATCCTAAATTGTGGGTTTCGTGTGGGTCAAACAGGACGAGCGACGGGTTCCACGCGGCGATCTTCAGGCTTCCTCTCCGCACGCTTTGGTTCACCCTTACAAATCCAACACTTGACTCCCAACTTGCCATACACTGTTCGAGCTTCGGCGAATCCAAAGTCGACGTTCGCACGAAGCGTATGAAGCGGAACACTACCTTGGTGGTATGTCTCGACTCGAGCCAGCTCGGCACCGCCCAACCGGCCGGCACACCTGATCTTGATTCCCTTGGCCCCCAGATCCATGGCGATCTGGAGCGCCTTTTTCATGGCACGTCGGAAGCTGATGCGTCTTTCTAACTGGAGCGCAACATTCTCTGCCACCAACTGCGCATCCAAGTCAGGCTGCTTTACTTCTTGGATATCGACGTAGATATCCTTGCCGGTAATCTTGGAAAGCTCCTCCTTGAGCTTATCGATCTCAGACCCTTTACGGCCGATCACAACACCAGGCCGTGCAGTGAAGATCGTGACACGGCATCGGTTTGCCGCACGTTCAATGTTGATACGAGGAACAGAAGCACTCTCCAGTTTCCTCTTGAGGATCGACCGGATCAGCTGGTCTTCCACGAGCAGTCCACTGAAGTCTCTCTTGTTGGCGAACCACTTGGATCGCCAGTCGTGGTTAACCGGGATACGGAAACCAATTGGATTTGTTTTCTGGCCCATAGGATCAGTTGTCGCTGAGGACGATCTTGATGTGGCTGTTACGCTTGATGATGGGGCCAGCAGATCCGCGAGCCTTTGGGATAAAGCGTTTGAACGATCCAGCCGTCTGAGCAAAGGCTCCGGAGATCTTTAGGGTCTCAGCCTTCAGACCGTGATTGTTTTCTGCGTTGGCAATGGCCGACTGCAGAGTCTTGGCGACTGCGCGAGCAGATTTGCGCGGCACAACCTTGAGCACTGCGAGGGCTTGAACTGCGTTCATTCCCTGCACTTGGCGGACGACTTCCCGCACCTTTTGCGGGGACATCCGAAAATTCTTGTAGATGGCGTGAACTTCCATGGCTGTTCCTTACTATTTGGCCTCGGCCTTGGCGGTGTGTGCGCCGTGCTTCTTGAACGTCCGGGTCAAGCTGAACTCCCCGAGTTTGTGTCCAACCATGTTTTCAGTAATGAATACAGGGTTAAAAACACGACCGTTGTGCACGTTGACCGTCAACCCGACAAAGTCAGGCGTGATTGTCGACCGTCTCGACCAGGTTTTGATCGGCGCTTTGGATTTGGTTGCCCTTGCCTTCTGGACCTTGTCCTGAAGGTGGGAGTCAACGAAAGGCCCCTTCTTGAGAGAACGTCCCATATGCTTACTTGAGCTTCATTGGCCGACCATCGCGGCGAACGAGGATAAACCGGTTTGAGATCTTACGCTTTTCACGGGTACGATAGCCCTTTGCCAACAAGCCCCAAGGAGATGTCAGGTGCTGTCGTCCGCCACCACCCTTGGACTTACCTTGGCCACCACCGTTGGGATGATCGACAGGGTTTCGAACCATACCGCGAGACATTGGACGCCGACCGCGATGAATGCTGCGCCCGGCTTTGCCTAGGACGACGTTTTCATGCTGAGTGTTTCCGACTTGGCCAATCGTTGCCACGCAGTTTTCGTGGACACGACGAATTTCGCCAGAGGGCAAGCGCAACTGCGCATACCCTTCACCTCTAGACATCAAGGTTGCACCCGAGCCAGCAGAGCGGACCATTTGGCCACCCTTGCCAGGAATGAGCTCGATGTTGTGGACAGTTACGCCAAGAGGAATCGCCGATAGCGGGAGGCAATTGCCAACACTTGGTGGCGCAGTGGGTCCATTAAGCAACGTCGTGCCAACCTTCAGCCCTTCGGGACAGAGGATGTATCGTCGATCACCATCTGTATACTCCAAGAGCGCCAGACGAGCACTTCGGATAGGATCGTATTCTACCGCCACCACCTTGGCCTCCATCCCGATCTTGCTTCGGCGGAAGTCGACAACACGAACTTTCTGTTTGTGTCCACCACCAATGGCTCGGGCAGTAACCCGTCCGTAGGAGTTGCGACCACCCGAGCGCTTGCGGGTGTAAACCAGCGCTTTCTCAGGACGACTTTTCGTAATATCCGAAAAGTCCGCGTACGTCATGTAACGCGTCGATGGCGTTAGAGGCCTAAATGTTTTCACAGGCAAAAATTCAAATCTACAACACGCAGCACTCGCTGCAGTGCACCCGGCCATCACTCCCAGCTGCTTGGAGCAGCTTGGTTATCGGCCGTGCTCATCGAATCGCTTGTTACGGCGAAACGGGAGCGCAGAGATTATGAATCGCTGACCAACTCGCAACGCTTTTCTCGAAAAACTTTCAAAGCCTCGTTTCAGCGCTCCCTGTAGGGCCTCCGAGTGAGCGTTTACCCTGCCCCTTATTCCCCAACCAAGTCGCGATTCCTTGGGATTCCGCGTCCCACCGCACGGATTCCCGTGAATTCTACGCTTTTCATCTACCTTCGCGCTACAGGGCGGATTTCCCTCCGCACGCTTTCCAGCCATTTCACCACTACCCTTCCCCGGAGTGAGTTCCCCGAACTTTCCTTTCGATTTCAATTTCCTCAATGCCCTGGGTTTCGAGGCCTGTCTGTCCACTTGATGCGAGTGACAGCACTTCAATTTCTGCAGTTTGGGAGCCGACTGCTTTCCTCGATCCCCGACGGAACCCATCAGTACTGATTCCTTCAGGGGTTCGTCATCCACAGATCCATTCATCTCCGCAGCGAGTGCCACTTCCTGGGGGAATTTGCTTCCCACTGCGCCACCGTCTGGATCCTCAACCTGGATTTTTGTTTCGCCGACAGGAGGATCGTCCTTCACTGACTATTTCCCCCACGGGTTAACCCGCGAGAACCACGGATCTTCCAATGGATGGACCTCCCGCACGCTTCGAGTTGTTCTCGCCAAGCAGACCGGAAGCCATTTCAGCCGTGGTCCTCGTTTCGCGGTCCTAGACACTTGCCGTCAGGATTTGAATCCATTTCTTTTGCCACTAACACAGGCGGAGCGCTCTTAGTCCGGGCTTCAGGCTCATTTCGATTTTCCATCTGTAGGGTGCCGGCTTCTCAGTTGCGGATCGTGCCGATGTTGTTTGCTTTTCAAGCGTGACGTCGATTCAAGGAGGGCATGTTCCTGCTTCGGGCGGAAAATCTTCACTGCTCGAAGAGAAAACCATTGCAGTGTTCCGCTACGTTCCTCATCTTCCGCCCGCATTTCGGATCGGGGCGTAGCGTAGCCTGGCTAGCGCGCTTGTTTCGGGTACAAGAGGTCGTGAGTTCAAATCTCACCGCCCCGACCATTTGCTTCTCTCCCAAAGGGAATGTTTGGTTAACGCGCACGTGGCGGAATTGGCAGACGCGCTACTTTGAGGTGGTAGTGCCTTACGGCGTGCAGGTTCAAGTCCTGCCGTGCGCACCAAACGCGGGTTCCGGAAAGTCGTCCGGAAACCTTTGGAAATGAGCTGTCTCAGCCCCTTAATCACCGGGTTTTAGCAGCACCAGTTCACGTCACGATCTGACCATCTCCGGGTTCGTAACAGGTGTAACTGTCCGATTCAGCACCTGTTGATTCCCACACGCTCCTCCACCTCGAACCAGGGCCAGCACCTTGGACTGTCCGTTCTTCTGGGAGGTTCGCATATGTCCGGAACGAAACGACGATTCACGGATGAGACAAGTTGAGGTTCTTTTTGGAGTTGGCTGTTTCCGCAGAATTTTCAAAGCCGGAATACAATTCCGAAGTCTGCGGTGTCACTCTCTCGAGAATGGAAGGTGAGTCATCATCCGGGAATGCTCATTGGGCTGAAGGCTTGTTCGAAGCCCAAGCGGACGGCTTGGTGCTCTATGGAAGGGCGCTTGGGCTCTCCCATTCCGAATCCGAAGATGTGGTTCAGGATGTTTTTTCAGCCCTTCTGACCCTCCAGGAACCGCCCCGGAATCCGCCCCATTATCTTGTCAGGGCGTTTCGCAATCGGGCTTTGAATTGTAAACGCAGTCTGTGGCGACGCCTCACTCGTGAGCTGGAGAGTCAGGATTGGTTTGAGTCTTCCTCTGAGCCGCATCCGGCTGAAGCAAAAGCCATGGACGAATTGTCCAGGCTTCCGACTGAACAGCGCGAGGTCATCGTGCTCCGATTCTGGCATGGCATGACATTCGAGGAGATTGCTGAGGTCACGGGCGTTGGGCAGAACACAGCCGCGGGAAGATTTCGGTACGGGATGGATCGACTCCGGAAACATCTCAGGATCAGCGACGATTCAACATTAGCCCCCTGTTTCAACGCATGAGCACGCCGAGCCTACCACCCTGGCGCCCGCGCAAGGTTTCCACCGGTCTACGGCAACGCGTCTTTGCCACCGACACTCAATCCGACCACGCCAATTTGGCGGGGGCCGTCTGGCTGCGCTTCACTCTGGTGGTTGCTTCCGCTTGGATGTGTGCGTTGGCGGTCGCGTGGTCACCCTCTGTCGATGGGATTCGGAAGCCCCATTCGAACTTTGCTGGGATGTCGGCCATCGTTGCCCAGAACTGCCTACCGGTCGCCGGCTTTACATTCACAAACCGTTCCCAGCCATTGACCACGAACACCGCCCAGAAGGCGCTCTGACGCTCCGAAACACTTTCAACACATGGCACAAGCAAACCAAGGCACCAGCCCACGGCCACTCTCACCGGCCAATGTCAGGATGACCCCCGTCTCAGGAAAACAGGGGGGCTCAACTCCGCAAACGGAAACCGTCGTGGGGCGCCTGTTCCGACCGGTGGACTGGATCGCGTTCCTACTGGTCACGATCATCGTGATGTCCGGTTACATGCTGACCATTGCACCGGACCTGACGTTGGAGGACTCCGGTGAATTGGCTGTAGCCTCCATGTACGCCGGTGTTCCCCACCCTCCAGGCTATCCCATCTGGACACTTTACACCTGGCTGTTCACCAAGCTGCTGCCGTTTTCAAACATCGCTTGGCGGGTCGCTGTTTCATCGGCATTCGCTGCGGCGGTATCGGCCGGCATGGTTGCACTTCTGGTGTCCCGCGGATCTGCCCTGATTCTGGACAGCGTCGAATTCCTGAAGTCCCGGAATACGGACTTGGACAACAGGATCTCGCTGGTAACCGGCTTCGTGTCCGGAATGCTGCTGGGCTTCAACGGCTACATCTGGAGCCAGGCCGTGATTGTGGAAGTGTACACGATTGCGGTGTGGTCACTCATGGGAGTGCTTGTGTGCCTCAAGCGGTACATGTGGACGCCCCACCAACGCCGTCATCTGTACCTTGCGTGTTTTCTCTTCGGCATCTGCTTCTGCAACCACCAGACCTTGATTGTTGCCGCCATGGGGCTGGAGGTTCTGGCGCTGATGGCAGACCGGCGTGTGGGCAGGGACTTCTTGTTCCTGAACACATTTTTCTGGCTGGCTGGTCTCTCACTCCACGCAGCGGACAAGATCAGGACGTTTTCGGACAACCCGTCCCTGCTGCTCATCTTCAACCTGGTGGGAATCCTTTCGGCGGTGGGCTGCGTCTGGACCGCGATCCTGACGGGCAGCCTCCTGACGCGGATTCACGTGGTGTTGCTGGCGGGCATTTCGTTCGGCGTTGGAGCGTTGAACTACTTCTACATGCCGCTGGCATCGGTGACGAACCCACCGCTGAACTGGGGTTACCCTCGGGTTTGGGATGGGTTCATCCACGCATTCACCCGCGGTCAGTACGAAAAGACATCTCCCGGCATCAGTATTCCTCAAATTGTTGCCTATTTCGAAGGTGTGAAGGACGAGTTCAACTGGGCCAATCTGATCCTTCTCATCCTTCCATTCGCGCTGATCAAGAGGATGAAGAATCGGGAACGGGGATGGCTGATCGGCTTGGGAGTAACGTATTTCTGTCTCGCGTTCCTGCTGATCTACCTGCTGAACGCCCAGACCGACAAGCAATCGAGGGAACTGGTCAAGGTGTTCTACACCTCCTCGCACGTCATGATCGCGATGGTCATTGGATATGGCATGGCGATCGTTGGAGCCCTCCTTCAAGGGCCCTTCCAAAAGTGGCGCACCATCCTGATCGCAGGAGCGACCGTGTCCGTCGCCTTGAACCTCTTCCAGTTGTCTGAATCGCTGAACCCGGACAAGAACGTCTTCCTCATCCCGCGCCTCGCAGCGGCTCTCAGCCTTGCGATTACGGCAGCACTCCTGGGATTCCTGCTCCTTTGGCGTGAGGAAACCACCGTATTTGGAGACACCACCGGGCCGTCGGACACGGATGGCTCCGGGGCGCGGGGAAAGACCCGACTCAGCATCGTCCTTGCCCTGTTCACCCTGATTCCAGCCGACTCGATCCTGGATCATTGGGCAGACAACGAGCAACGGAACCACTACTTCGGATTCTGGTTTGGCCATGACATGTTTGAACCCGGTGCAGACACGTCCGCGGCACCGGCGCCGAAAGACAAGGATGGGAAGCCCCTCTACCCATCGATGGACAAGCACACCGTGTTGTTTGGTGGCACCGATCCGGGACGCTTCTGCCCGACCTACATGATCTTCTGCGAAAGCTTCATTCCGCCCCAGCATCGGCGAAATCCGGGCTTCGATCGGCGTGATGTCTACCTGATCACCCAGAATGCCCTCGCGGACAACACCTACCTTGACTACATCCGCGCCCACTACAACCGGAGTGCCCAGAGCGATCCTTCGTTCTTCTACTCCATGCTGAATGATGCGGTCTCCATTTCACGGAATCGAACCAACACCATGGCCCGCGTGATGGCTCCGGTGGACCGGTGGATGGATGGTTTGGGGGATTCGATCGAGAAGGAACGCCGCGTTGGGGAGTCCTTTTTCAAGGAATCGGACTTCAAGGACCTGGCCGCCCTGAAATCCAGGATCTCGGGAGGATCGGATGCTTTGTCGAGGCATGTGAAGCAGGCGCTCGGAGCGGCTGCCTCGTCGGACGCCGAGGCTTTGGCAACGGCCCTGAATCGAATCATCGAAGGCCCCTCGATTTTCACGGCGGAACGGTTTGCCGGGATCAAGCTCAGTGATCATGTGCGCCGCTTCGCAGCCCAGGCACCTACCAACCACTCCCGTATCCGATTGAACCGTCTTCTGCTCGAGGAAGCTTACGCCGGATTGATTGCCAGCAGTCCTGGAGGGCTTTACCCGGATCGCGAGATCCTGACGCCCACGCCCGATGATCTTCGTCGTTGCTTTGAAGAATACAGCATCGACGCCCAGCGCCGGGCGCAAAGCCGTCAACTCAAGCCCGGCGAGGTCCTGACGACCCTTCCCGACGGACGCGTTTCCGTCTCTGGACAGACGGCCGTCATGTCCATCAATGGGCTCCTGACGAAGGTCATTTTCGACAAGAACCCCGACCATTCCTTTTACGTCGAGGAGAGCTTCGCCCTCGACTGGATGTACCCACACCTTGTGCCCTTCGGAATCATCCTCAAGATCGAGCGCGAACCCGTCGCCCAACTCTCGGACGACCAGATCCGCCGGGACCACGAGTATTGGTCCCAGTATTCAATGCGTTTCATCGGCAACTGGATCACCTACGACACTCCGGTTCAGGAAGTGTGCGACTTTGCACTCCGGACCTATCGGTTGCGGGACTACTCCAATTTCAAGGGCGACGCCCGTTTCGTTCGTGATGATAACGCCCAAAAGGCCTTCTCGAAGCTGCGGAATGCCATTGGAAAATCCGTCTACGGGTGGCGTGCGCAGGAGTCCAAGGATCCTGTGTATCAGGCGAAAATGGTGAAGGAGGCAGAGTTTGCTTTGAAGCAAGCATTCGCCTTCTGTCCGTACAGCCCGGAGACGGTGTTCAACTATGCCTCCCTGCTGGCGGGGCTCGGACGGTACCCGGACGCCTACCGCGTGGTTGATGCGTGCTACACGATTGATCCAGACAACCTCGGAATCCGAGACCTGCTGAAGCAATTGGAACCTTACAAGGATGCACCCCTTCCCGCGACTGGTGCTGCCCCCGCAGCATCGGCCGGGGCCAACGCGGTGGCAGCCGCCGCGGCTGTGACCAATCTGGAGTCAGCGTTCGGCTTGGCCAGCACGCTGTTCAACAGCGGTCGAAGCAACGAGGGGATCGCCATCCTCGACTCCCTGCTCGCGAAGCCGGACTCGGATTTGCGGACGCTGGCATCGCTGGCGCAGGCTTACCAGCAACTGCAACGCATTGATCGCGTCGAAGCCACGATGGAGAAGTACGCGCGGGCGGTGCCTGACAGTCCGGAGGCTTGGTACCAACTCGCCGCGATCCAAGCGGTACTCGGGAAATCCAGTTCCTCCGCGGGAAGCCTTAGGAAGGCATTCCTGCTGAGTGATGCGCGGCTGGCCACCAATCCGGCCGGCGCCAACCTGCGCACCCAACTCACCTCGGACCCGCGCTTCGATCTCATCCGGCCTTCGCTGGATCCCAAACTGTAGCGTCGAGGCACTGTGCCCTCCGGAAGGCGGTGGCCATCAGCCACCGCCTTTTTGGTTTACGAGGCCCTGTGTCGCCGTGCTTCGAACCGCGATGATGCGGGCTCCCCGACGATAGGTGAAGTAGCTGTAGGTCCACTGCAGGAGTACAGCGAGTCGGTTGCGGAACCCGACGAGGAAGAGCAGGTGGACGAAGAGCCACGCCACCCAAGCCACCCAGCCGGTCAATTCGAGGGATCCCACCTTGGCCACTGCAGCAGAACGCCCAATCGTCGCCATGGTCCCCTTGTCCCAATAATCGAACGGCCGGCGAGCCCTCGGATCACCGTCCAATTCGCGCTCCAATTGCCGTGCCACATGGCGGGCCTCCTGGATGGCAGCGGGTGAAACGCCGGGTACAACCTGCCCATCCTTGTCGACCACCGCCGCCAGGTCGCCTATCGCGAAGACCTCGGGGTGGCCCGGAACACTGAGATCCGGAGACACGGGTACCCGCCCGGACCTGTCCAATGGCACTCCCAACCGAGCGGTCAAGGGTGATGCCGCCACGCCGGCTCCCCAAAGAATGTTTCCGGCACGTATCGTCTCCCCCGGCAAATCGACTTCTCCGTCCCGGATGTCCCGGACCCTGACACCGCATCGGACCTCCACCCCCATCCTCTCCAATTCGTGGCGGGCCTCCTCCCCTAATTCCTCAGGAAGTTGGCCGAGAAGTCGTGAGCTGCCTTCAATGAGGATCACCCTTGCCTGAGCCGGATCGATCCTGCGGAAATCGGCCCGCAAGACGACCCGTGCCAGTTCTGCGCAAGCGCCGGCAAGTTCAACGCCAGTAGGACCACCCCCAACCACCACCACGGTCATGAGCCGCTGCCGTTCCAATGCATCGGTGGCATTCTCCGCACGCTCGAACGCCATCAAGAGCCCGTGACGGATCCGCTCGGCATCTTCCAGCGATTTCAGACCTGGCGCGTGCCGCTCCCACTCGGGATGCCCGAAGTAGCTCGTCCGACCTCCCAATCCGACCACGAGATAGTCGTAGATCACCTCCCCCACGGATGTCTGGACACTGCGGCGGCCTACGTCGATGTCCAGGATTTCGGCCATATGAACCTGAACATCAGGACGATCGGAAAGGATGGAACGTATGGGCTGGGCGATCTCGGCATCGGAAAGTCCAGCGGTAGCGACCTGGTACAGGAGTGGTTGGAAGAGATGGTGGTTCTGCCGATCGATCAGGACGATGTCTGCCTCGGAATGCCGGAATGAGCGGCAAAAGGTAAGCCCGGCAAACCCCGCGCCCAGCACCACGACTTTCTTGCGATTCAGCACGGTTCCAACATGGCTTGACCCGACAGGTTGGGCGAGTCCGGTATTCCCGCCGCACGGTTTCTGGTGGCTCTCCCGGGTTGCTCCCCGTTCAAAGCAGCAGGTTCGAAAAACCCCGAACCACACGTTGACCCGAAGATCCTCCGCGGCAGTATCGACGCCGCCGTCCAACTGGATCGCAGACAGACCGCCCATCATGCACGAGCTCATCCGAGATATCGCCCTGTGTACGGCAGCCGCGTGGTTGCTGGGACTGGCGGCGCAACTGGCCCGTCAACCCATCATCCTGGCATACCTGGCGGCAGGATTTCTTCTGGGACCCGCGGTGCTCTCGTGGGTCACCAGTCAGGAGTCGATTGCGACGATCTCTGAACTCGGGCTGATCTTCCTGCTGTTCATGATCGGGTTGGAAATCGACCTGAAGAAGATCATGAGCGCGGGCAAGTCGATCACGGTGACGGCGGCCGTTCAGATTTTCGGCGGCTTCGCGCTCGGAGTGGCCGTTTTCCGGATGCTGGGCTTCAAGCTGGGGAGCGGAAGCTGGGACGCCCTCTACCTGGGGGCGGCGGCGGCGATGAGCAGCACGGTCATCATCGTCAAGGTGCTCTACGACAAGCGCGAACTCGATACGTTGCCCGGCCGGGTGACCCTTGGGGTGCTGGTGATCCAGGACCTGTTTGCGATCCTGTTCCTGGCCGTCCAACCGAACCTCAACCAGATGGAGGCGAGCGTCCTCTTGATGTCACTGGTTCGGGTGGCGTTCCTGGTGGGCACCACGCTTTTGGTCAGCAAGTACGTCCTTCCCCCGCTCTTCCACAAGGTGGCACGGCTCCCGGAGCTGGTTCTGGTGGGTGCCATCGGGTGGTGTTTCCTGGTGGGCGAGTTCGCCGAACGTCTGCACTTGTCGCGGGAAATGGGGGCGCTGGTTGCCGGGGTTGCGCTATCCACCTTCCCGTACGCCCTGGATGTGACGGCCAAGGTCACCAGCCTCCGGGATTTCTTCGTCACGCTGTTCTTCGTGGGCCTTGGGATGAAGATTCAGATGCCTGGCCTGGCCGTGTTTGGTTGGGCCATCGTGTTCGGGGTGTTCGCGGTGTTCAGCCGGCTCATCACCACCTTCACCCCGCTTTACTGGCTGCGGCAAGGACTGCGGGCCAGCTTGCTGCCGGCCATCAATCTGGCTCAGGTCTCGGAATTCTCCCTTGTTCTGCTCGAGCTGGGGGCCAGCGAAAAGTTCAAGCATGTGGGTCCGATGGCCAAGGACATGGCGTCGCTTGCCTTCGTGATCCTGGCAACGGTCTCGACGTTCGGAATGACCCGCTCCGACGGGTTGGTTCGATGGTTCATTCCCGTCCTGAAAAAGTTGGGTCTCCGCGACCTCGACGCCAGTGGCGGCGCTCCGGCGGCCGCGGAGACGGGCCATGGCCACGGAGCCCGTATCCTGTTCCTCGGATTCTTCCGGGCAGCCAGCTCCCTGCTCGATGAAATCGAGCGACATGCGCCGGAGTTGCTCCCGCACGTCGCGGTCATCGACTTCAACCCCGTTGTCCACGCCCAACTGAAGGCGCGGGGGATTCAGGTGATCTATGGAGACATCAGCCAGCGCGACACGCTGCTTCATGCGGGGTTGGCGCAGGCAGAAGTGCTGGTGTGTACGGTTCCGGACAGCCTGCTTAAGGGCATCACCAACGAGAAACTGGTGCGCAGCCTTCGGCAGGTGAATCCAACGGCGCGAATCATCGCCCCAGCAGAGGTCCTGGCCGATGCCCGACAGCTGATCGACGCGGGTGCCAGCTACGTATGTGTCGGGCGTATCCTTGAGGGACGCGAGTTGCTGGAGGCGTTGAAGGCCTCCGATGAAGGTTTGATCGACGAAAAGCGGGAGCGACTTCTCGAAAGTCTCGCCGAACGCCGTGAGGTCCTGCCTTAGCGGTCCGTCGCCCTTGCCCCTAGACGCGAGCCACAACGAGTCCGGCCTGGGTGCCTTCACGCTTGGGAATGGGGATCAGACCCGATACGGTACTCGCCAGATTGGAATGAAACCTGTCTCCGCCTCCGCTGCACTGGCCGCCGCTGAATCTGCCGCGCGCGCCGCCGGCACGCTCATGAAGGCTCACCTCCGACGGACCAAGAAGGTCAACGAGGCGACCCAGCACGACATCAAGCTGGACCTCGACGTCCGTTGCCAGCGCCTCATCACCCGCCAATTGGCGTTGGAATTTCCGGACATCCCCGTCCTCGGAGAGGAGGGCTGCGACCCCTCGATTGAGGAAGCGCCTGCCCGATGGGTCGTTGACCCCATTGATGGAACTGTCAATTACGCCTATGGCATCCCGCACGCCTGCGTGAGCATCGCCCTCCAGGTCCGCGACCGGAAACGGTACTCAACCCTCGTAGGTGTTGTGCACGATCCCTTTCTTGATGAAACGTGGACAGCAACCGCGACAGGCCCCGCAAGACTGAACGGCCGAAAGATTCATGTCAGCCCACGCCCGCGGCTCTCGGAAGCCATCGTTTCCCTCGGGTTCGCGAAAAGCAAAGAGACCCTTGATCGCATGCTTCCCGTGTTCGGCGAACTCATCCATCAGGTTCGAAAGGTCCGCCTGATGGGATCTGCGGCCCTGGCCCTGACCTATGTCGCCGACGGACGATTCGATGCCTATGTCGAGGCAGGTATCCGATTGTGGGATGTGGCCGCGGGAGGGCTCATTGTTGAACGTGCCGGTGGCCGATTCGAGATCACGCCGATTGAAGGCGAGGCTTACAAATACTCACTGAACGCCAACAACGGTCATATCCACGCTCCACTGAAGCGAATCGCGGATCGTTTTCCAACCTCCAGTCCCACCCCCGAGCCATGATGACTTCCCTGAAACGCGCCCTCCCGATCATCGCCACGCTGCTCGCCACGCTCCCAGCGTCCCAGGCTGGCACCGTTGTCCAGTTCCGCACGGTGTTCGGCACCGTGGATGTCGAACTCTACGACGCCGACAAGCCGATCACCTCGGCGAACTTCCTCCGCTACGTGACCGATGGGTCGTACCAGAACATGTTCTTTCACCGTGTGGTGACGAACTTCGTGATCCAGGGCGGGGGATTCCGGGTGGTCAACCGGGGCGGCACCAACGCGTTGGCAAACTCCGTTCCCATTCGCCCGACCATCACCAATGAGTTCGGCGTAGGTCCGTTCCTCTCCAACGTGGCGGGAACAATTGCGATGGCCAAGACCTCGGACCCGAACTCGGCGAGTTCACAGTTTTTCTTCAACCTTCGGAACAACGCCACCTCACTGGACGCCACCAACAACGCCGGTGGGTTCACCGTGTTCGGTCGAGTCATCCGAGGGACCAACGTCCTGGAGAAGTGGAACGGATTCACGCGCTACAATTCGCTGACGACGCCCACCAACGCACAGAACCTCATCGTCAATGCCGGGGGGAGTCCGTACAACGAACTGCCTGTCCGCCAACTCCGGACCGCCACGAATGGCAGCCGCTTCGTGGACCTGGAAGATCTCGTCTTCTGCGATATCAGCCTGTTGAACGTCCAGGTCGCGCGCCGGCCGGATGGTGCCGCTGAAATCCGTTGGAACCCCGTGGCTGGCCGCACCAACTTCGTCGAGTTCACCACCGAGTTCCCGCCGGTCTGGCAGGCGCTGACAAACCTTCCTCCAGAAGCCCTTCCCTCGCAGGTCTACTCCGGTCCCGCCCAACCGTCGGATGATGCCGTGAAGACACCCCCGACCTTGGTGATCGATCCCAACGGGGATCCCAACCGTTTTTATCGCGTCCGCGCCACTTACTGATCTGGACGCTGGGACTTTCTGGGAAAGGTTTGGATGCAGGCGCCTCAGCCGATCTCGACCACGATCTTCCCGAACTGGCCGCCGGCTTCCATGAGAGCGAAGGCTTCGTCCACCCGATCCAGCGGAAAGCGGTGACTTACGACCGGGTGGATGGCGTGGCGGGCGACGTAGGCGGTCATCATCTGGAACTCGGTGGGGCTGCCCATGGTCGTGCCGAGGAGGGAAAGCTGCTTCCAGAACAACTTGCGCATGGGCAACTCGGGCGGATTGCCGCAAGTCGCCCCAAAGAACACGATACGCCCGCCATTGGCGGCCAAATCCACGAGATCACCGAGGCCGGGTCCACTGGCGCTGTCGATCACCACATCGAAAGGCCCATGGTGCTCACCGAACTCGCGGGCCCAGCCTGTCTTGGTGTAGATCGCACCAGCTTTCGCTCCCAATTCGTGAGCTTTGCGAAGCTTTTCCTCGGAACTGGAGGTGACGCACGGGACGGCACCGGCAGCGACAGCAAACTGGAGGGCGAAGAGGGCCGTGCCCGCTCCAATGCCGCTGATCAGGATTTTCTCGTGCGCCTTGAGATGCGCCCGGCTGAAAACGGCTCGGAATGCGGTCAGACCCGCCAACGGCAAAGCGGCTGCCTCGACCCAGTCAAGATGTGCGGGCTTCGGTGCCAACTGCGTTGCCGGAATCGATATGTACTCCGCCAATGTGCCGTCCCTGGGCATTCCCAGAATCGTGAACCGTGGTTCCTGTGCACGCGGGTCGTGTCCCCAATCCAGCGACGGATTGATGATGACCTCACGTCCCAGCCACGAATCATCGACTCCCGGCCCGACCTCTGTCACGACACCCGCACCGTCCGATCCTGGAACAACGGGGAACCGAAGGCCGGCGTAGGCACCCTGTTTGATCCAGACATCGCGGTGATTCAGCGCTGCGGCGTGAAGACGGACGACGACCTCGCCGGGGGCGGCGTGGGGATTGGCGACGGTGTCAACGCAGAGCTCCTGGACGCCTCGGAGGATGGCAGCTTTCATGGATAGATTGCCGCCATCCTAAAGGGTTCGATCCCCTTGGGCCAACCGGAGATTGCAAACCTCAGCGCTTGATGTCGTCGAAGTAGTCCCGGACGGCGTTCTTGTAGGCCTTGGGGACCTGCTCCTGGTTCAGTGCACTCTGGGCGTCCGACTGCGCGGTGGCGACAGCCTCGGCGTACTGGACGCGAGCCTCGCCCTTGGCGCTGACACCCTTGAGCGTGATGCTGGGCATCGGACCGCCGGGTTGCAACTGCCCCTTCACCTTCGTCGGGACCAATCCTTCGGGCTGGTTGACATCACGATCGGTGTTGCCCTTGCCGGCCATGTCCGGGCGGTTGATGCCCGAGTTGTCCCAGAGATCCGAAATCTCGTCAGGCATGGCCCAGGCATCATCCTGCGCCCAAGTGCCCACACCCTTCCCGCCCTTGGAACCCTTTCCGGCCTTCGGGATTCCCGACGTTCCTTTGCACTGGGACCAGCATTGACCGTTCCCGATGCACATCTGGGCCTTCTGGAGGCTTTGGAGGGCGGCCATCATGGCCTGGGCATCGCCCATCTGATCCATCAACTCCTGCAATTCCTTTTGCGCAGCGGCGAGGCTTTCCGAGCCACCCTTCTTGTCCCCGTTCTGGCATTGGCCGGCCGCCTTCTTAAGCAACTCGCCCACCTTGCCGTACTGCTCGCCGGGCTTCGCGGCCTTCGAGGCTTCTTCGGCCAGTTTCTGCAACTGCTCCTTGGAAAGGTTCCCCATCTGGAGCTGCTCGATCATCTTGCGCAGCGTATCTCCAGCGGCCTCGGCCTGGCCGTTCTTGAGTTGCTCGGCGAGATCCTTGCCCATCTTGTCGGCCTGGGCCTGCATCTTGGCCAACTGCTTGGCCATGTCGGCGAGCTTCTCGAGGTCCTTCTCGGCGATGCCGAGATCCTTCACGAACTGGTCGATGTCCGCGTTGCGCAGTGCTTCAGCGGCATCGCCCAAGGCCTCCATCGGCATGTCCATGGCTTCGGCTTGGCGGGAAAGCTCCGCGAGCGACTTGGCCAATTCCTGCTTGGCTTCCTGCGCGGCGGCACCGGACTTGTCCGCCATGGCCTTCGCATCCTGTTGCAGCTTGTCCAACTGCTTCTGCAAATCCTTGATCGCCTCCGCCTGATCCGCTTTGTCGCCAAGGGCTTTCTGGAGCGAATCCATCTGCTTCTGGAGCGAGGCCGGGGTCTGGTTGGGGCTTGTGCCTGAATTGCGGGCGGCCTTCTCCAGCTTCCGAAGGGCGGGGTTCTTGGCCAGGTCCAAGGCCTGCTGCTTCATCGAATCCGTGACCTTCGCCAGATCCCGGAGGGCATCGTCCCGGTTGAGCTTCGCGTTCTGAAGCTTTTCTCCCAACTCCTGGACATCCTCCATCGCCTTGCGGGTCTGTTCCAACGCCGGCTTGCGCTCAGCCACCTCGCGCTTGGTCACCTGCACGAGATTCTTTCCGGTGTCCTTGATGATGCCGGCGTCCTGCGCCTGTTGTTGCTGGGCCTTGGTGCGATACTCGGGGACGAATCCAAGCCCGGCACCCAATGCCAGGGCAACCACCACCCACCGGGAGAATCCCGGTACCTCGAACGGCAGAACCCGACGCTGATCCACCGTGCGCGCCGCAACACTGGCGTCCGCGATCAGCAGTTCCGCCCAGCGGTCCTGCTTGCCGGCACGGCTCATTTCCAAAGCGGAGCTGAGGCGTTCCTTGAGGCCTGCCTTCAAATCGAGGAAACGCGCTGCTTCATCCGCAGAAACCTTCCGCATCAAACCCCAACATGCGCTGGCGACGGCGCAAACCACCCCAACCGCCAAGGCCACCTGCACCACGACCCAGGGAACCGGGGCCAGCTTGTAGACGGTCAACGCCACCGCATAAACGACGGCACCCACCAGCAGCCCGCGCCACAACCCACGCCACCCCCGCGTGAGGCGTGCCCGGGTCATCGTCCGATCCAGCGTCTGCTGGAGTACTTGGAGGTCACTCATTGTTGGTCTGGTTGAGGTTCCGAATCCAAAAGCTTTCGCTGTCCACCCATCACTGACGCTCGTATTCGCCCTTCGACACCCGTTTCAGGACCGTGAATCCGGCCTTCTTCGCATCCGAGATGGAGACCGGCTTGGTGATCGACGGCGTATTGAACCCGGAGATCAGCTTCCGCACCGGCTTGCGACAGGCCGGACACTGCGTCAGGGCAGGTGCCGTAATGGGCCGCCGAAGGGTGAAGTGTCCCCCACAGGCCGCACAGTTCCCGTCACACAGCTCGTACTCGTAAAGTGGCATGCCAAACTCCCGGAATCCCGTTCACGTTGCCGCGTCCATCGACGCCCCGCAAGCCCGGACCCACCCCCCCTTTCGAGGGGGCGCATCTTGAAATTGCCCCCGTTTGAGACTGGGAACGGGGCGGCGATGTCCTCATCGCCTTGGGAATGGCTTTGGAACGGCGACGAGGACGTCGCCACCCCGTTCCATGCGGGGGCAGTGTCAAGAGGTGCCCTTTCGAGGGAGCGGATGCACTTCAGACCAACTCACCGGAGTTTCGTTTCAGAATTCGGCCCAACCGCTCAATCCACGCGCACTCGAAAGAACCCGCCCGCGCCGCCGGCGTCGGCTTCCACCTCCACGACGCCTCCGGTACCCACTGTCTCGTCGATGGTCGTCCAGGACGCCCCAAGGTAATCCGCACGCTCGACCCGGTACCGCCACGCCCCGATGGTCTGAAACCGAAGTCGCGAACGCACCCCGTCTGCCATGATCTGCACTTCGGGTCTCTCCGAAGCCCCCCCGGAAAGTGCAAAGGTCCCCCGCCCTGCAACCCGCTTCACAACCACCATCACCGCGCCCGGCACCACGGCCTCCACGATCTCGTCCACCCCAAGACCTGGCTTCGCCCCGGCGGCCACCCATATCGGCCGTCCAAACGGTCCCGGCGTCATGGAATACACGTGCAGGTCAAAATCCCCCTCCTCCGGAACCTCCAACCAAAACCGGCACCGCTCCCCGGGAGCCAAATCCAACCGGCGCGCCCAAGCCCGACGCTCGCCCAACCCCGAGCCCAACACGTCCCGCGCGACCGAATGCGGTTCCCAGTCTGCCAGCACCGCCTCGACAGCCGCATCGACATTGATCAACCCATATCCTTCCGCCCCGTCCTTCCCGATTGGATATCCACCCGGCCCGGCACCGTCCCGCTGCAAGGTCGGATGCCCCGAGAATCCTTCCCGGCCTTGATTCGATTCGGTCGCGGTCGCGCACAGCAGCGCCTTGATCAAGAGCGGCACCCTCGGTGAAGCGTAATCCCACCCATCGCCACGGCGTTCCATCGCCTCCGCGACGAGCATGGCGGCACCCGCAACGAACGGGGCCGCTACCGAAGTCCCCTGATTGCTCCAGTAATCGTCGACCTGACGATCCGGAAACGCAGTCGTGTCCCCGGAATTGCTATCGGCGGCGAGGATCGCCGAGTGGAAACTCGATCCCCCGGGAGCCATCAGGTCGGGCTTGAAGTCCTCCTCCTGGCCGAGCGTTGTGCTGGGCGTCGGGAACCCACGGCTCGAATAGTCCGTCAATTGCCCAACATCGCTCGCCGCCACGACCGTCAGCGCATTCGCCGCCCGCCCCGGATCGTCCGTTTCGCCTGCACTCCCCGCTCCGAACAGCCCGTCATTGCCGCCCGAGCACACCACCAGAACCCCCAATCCAACGGCCGCGTTCACCTTTTCCCGGGTCAACACTGAGATGCCCGGCGCTCCGCTCGCGCCCAGGCTCAGGTTGATGACGCGGAGGCCCAGCGCCTCGCGGTTCGCCACCAGGTCATCCAACGCCGCCGCCGTCCATCCCAACGACCCCGCCCCCGTGGACGTGAACACCCGAGCCGCAGCCCACCGGCTTCCCGGAGCGACACCCGACCAGCGCGCGCCACCGGGCAATTCGTTCCATCCATCGACGCTGTACGCGATCGCGTACTCCGCCATTGCCCCATTCGAAACCAGCACCGGCGAGTACTCCCTTCCGGCATCCCCAATCAGCGTCAGTTCCAGCGCCAGCGGCGACGATCCCGAAACCGCACTTCCCTCCACCACCCACCCCACCTTGGTTCCCCTCGGACGCGACATCAGCCGAAAGGTTCCCACACCTCCCCCTCGCCACTCCGCCGTCGCACTGAACCGGACCGTCGCCGGGGGAAACTCGATCGAGGTCGTGACAAAGTTGTTGCTGAACACGCCCGAGAGACTCCCGGCCAGTGAACCGCGCAACCGTCCCGGAAACGCTTCACCGGAACTCCCATCCCCCAGCGCCACCGAGGCGACGTGCGTGCCGTGCTGCGTGAAGTCCACAGGCACCGCCGATGCCTCCGTGGTGTAGTCCTTCCAGAACACACCTCGCCCACGAAGGTCCGCATGCGTCGCGTCCAAGCCGGAATCGATGATCCCAAGCGTCCTGTTTGTGGCACCGCGCAAGCCGCTTCCCAGCCCAGGCAACTCCCCCATCCACACGGGCCGGACCCGCCCCAACCGAGTCGCCATATCAAGGTGCGAGACAGCGGCTCCTGGCTCCTCCACATAGTGCAGGCTCCCCCCCAGGACCGTCGGCAATTCCATCAACCGTCGGAGAGGCATCCGCCCAATCCACCCATGGGAGAGAACGCGGAAGCGATGCTGGATCTCGCCACCCAATGCTCGAAACGCCGTCAGGTCCCCCTCGGTAGCCGGTCTACGGAGGACCACTTCCACCTCCACCATCGAATCGTCGGCGGACGCCCGCGCCCGTTGCGCCAGGCCGTCCTCGATCCGGTCTCCATCACGATCGCCGGGGTAGCGCGGATCCACCACCGCCGCCGCCAAGCCCGCTCCGCAGAGGAAAAACACGGCCCAACCGACGCGACACCATCGGAACTTCGCTCCCCTGATCCGCCATGAAGGATTCATCGGATGCCGCCGATCCTCGTCGAGCCGGTCTTCCCAAGACAAACCCAGCCTTCGGCATCCATCCACAAACGTTTCAGCTGAAATCAATGAACAATTCAAATCCAACCAGTTGCGTGTCCCTGCAACAAATCCTGCCTCTTCCAACAATTATGTTGCCGGCACGCGGGAGCCGATGGATTTCTGGCTCCGGTGCCGGTCATCGTCCGGCATCCCTTCTGCCCATGAAATCGACATCAAGACTCTGGAGCCTCGCAACCGCCCTCGGCCTGGTCACGCTGCCCGTCGCGGCTGCGGTACAGGTCACCGACAACCCGGACCTCACCACCAACCCAAACTTCAATCCGTTCTCCTCGGGTGTGGGTGCAAATGACGGAACCGGCATCTGGTTCAATCCCCTGACCGGCTACGCGGAAAGCCGCGGGTACACCTACCCGTCCACCTTCTTCGAAGACGGCCAGTTCTGGCTGATGTGGAACAATGTGTATGTGCAACCCGCCGCCGAACTCTGGACCCAGGGCTTCTTCTCCCGCGGCAACGGCGTTGTGTACGAAAGCTCCTTCAACCTGAACCCGAAGCGCTTCGGCGATGGCGAAACCATCGGACCCAGCGTCGGCTACCAGAACCCCGGAGCCGGATTCACCGATCTCGGCCCCACCTTCGGCAACTGGGCTGCGGGCGGCCGCGGTTATCTCGGACTCACCCTTCGCGACCCGTCCGGATCGACCTCGAGCGACATCTTCTACGGCTACGCAGAGATCAACGTGAACCCTGATTACAGCATCACGCTGCTCAGCTTCGCCTACAACAACGTGCGCGGCGAAGGCATCACGACCGTTCCCTCCACCGCCGTGGTGCCGGAACCGAGCCTTCTCGCCCTGGCACCCGTGGGTGCAATCGCACTCGGATTCGCCCTCCGCCGACGCAAGTCCCACTGAGCCCATCAGGGCGAAGCCCGGATGAACCCCTTGGTTCATCCGGGCCGGCTTCCCTGTTTCTCCGCGCGAGCTCAGGTCGCCATCGCCCCGGCATTCGCAGCCTCGTTGCCTGCCGGCAACCCCAGCGTCCTCCCCAGCAACGCTTCGACCAGTCCCGCCCCACCCGCGGATCCGGTCACAGAGACATCCGGCACGATCCGCACCCCGCGCTCGCCCACCACCTGCATCAACTGCAATCGCAGGTAGGCCTCCCGTCCCAGCGCGTCGACGCCACACCGATAGGCTCCGGCCCGAGCCTCGCCGGTGGCACGGATGGCTTCCGCCTCACCCGCCGCCCGTAACCGCACCGCCTCAGCCTCACCCGTCGCCTGACGGATGTGCGCGTCCGACTGCAACCGTGCGATGTCCACTCCCTGCTCTGCCGCCACCACCTTCGACTGGATGTCCGCCAAAGCGGTGCCGCGGACCAATTGCTGACGCTGGTGCTGGGCCGCCTCCTGCACCTCGTAGGTCTTCCGCTGTTCCTCGGCGATCTTGCGCTCGGTCTGCGTCTGCATCAGTTCCGCCGGCGGATTGATGTCGCCGATCAAGGTGTCGATCGCCTGGACGTCATACGCCCCCAGCGCGATCCGGATATGCCCCGCGGCATCCGTCTGCCGATGGCTTCGCGCCGAAAGGAAGTCGAGCACCGTGAAGTCCTGCGCCGAGTTCCGGAAATAGTTCCCGACGATCGGTTGCAGGACATGGTCCACGAGGTTCTGCATCGAACCGACCCGCGAGATCACCTTTGGCGCATCCAGCGCCCCGACATGGATGATCTGGGAAACGTCGATGTTGAACGCGAAGCCGTCCCGCGAACGCACGGTGATCGAGGACAGCTTCGCATCGAAATTGTGCGCCTCCGTGCGGTTCGCCCAATTCAACACGATGTTCGTCGTTGGCACGCGCTCGACCTTCATCACCCGCGTGTTGATCGGATGTTTTCCCGGGTTCAGCGGCGTCACCCACACGCCCTTGTGACCGGGGTTGACCAGATCGCCGTGCTTGAAGTCCGTTCCGCTCACGTCCTCGTGGGCCGCGCCCACAAAGGACATCACCACGCCTACCGACCCGATGGGAATCTCGACCATGGGCACCTGTTCGACCTGCGCGAACCACGGATTCAAGTTCCAGTTTCCGCTCAACAGGACCTGCTCCTGCAACCCGCGGCGTCCACCGCCTTGGAGGAAGGCCTGCGCATTCTGGAAGTTGTCGTGGTTCGGGATCGATGGACCCGCGATCTCCCCCGCGTCAATCGGCCGGCCATCGAGGGTCGTCACGATTCCCACCCGGTCCGGCTCGACCCGATGCACCGCCAGCATCTCGCGGGTCAACCCGTGCGCGTCAGCCGTCCGTGAGGAGATCACCTGGAACAGCACCGTGTTGATGCGGTAGGTGCCCGCCGTCAGGATTCCCAACTGCCGCCCGCGCTCCCCCCCGCCGGTCAGGAACCGACGGGCATTCTGGAAGTCATCGCTGGGCACCACCTTTCCCAGGATACGCTCGGGAGGAATCGGAGCCCCGTCCGCCGCCACGACCAACGCGATCTCGCCCGGTGCCACGACGGTCATCGGGACCTTCTGCACGGCGTACTGCCAGGGCCAGTAGCCGAAATGACAACCGGGAGCCAGCGTGTCGGCCTGATAGCCCGCCTCGCCCTCCAACGCGATCAGTCGACCGGCTGGAAGCGACCTTCCGGCAAACCGCTTGACCACGATGCCGACCTGATCCTCCCGGATGCGGACAAACCCTGCCAACCAAGCCACAACCGGAACCATGACCAACAACGCGACCAATCCGGCCGCAACCAACAATAGGGGATTCATGCGATGTCTCCCGAGGCGATGGATCGTGGCCGGGATTGGATAGCCTCCCGGCAACGCCCACCGCCGCTCATTCACACGCGCATTCGAAACGTCGCCGCGTCAGTACGCGGCAACGCGCAGGCACGTCGGCTCCATGCCGACGCGCCGTCTTGTTTCAATGGGGTGAACGTGGGAGCCGCAACCTGCGGACCCAGAGGATCGCCCTTCCAGTCGCCGACGGAGTTAGCTGACGGGCTCGGTCTTGGAAGTGACCTGGGATCCGGTTGCCCGGCTCCGTGCGCCCCTTCCCCGGTCTTCACCGGGGATTCTGGTTCCCCCGCGTCCGCCCACAGGAAGGCAGGCGGACTTAGGCTGCAATGTTTCGAACAGATCCATCTGGGCCACCGAACCCGACGGATGTCAACCCTCCCCCGGGCCCACTTCAAACCGTGACCACGCCGGGCCACGCACCCACGGCCCCTTTCCCCGGCGCCTTTTCAATCGGAGCCTCCGTCGGATCGCTCAGCGACCGGAGCACCGCCTCCGCCCGGCCTGTTTCGCCGGCGGCAAGGTGCCCCATCGCCTTGCGGAAGGCTTCCAACCGAAAATCACCGTCGCCTGTTCCCCGATCCACGCGGTCGAGAAACGCTGCGATCTCGATCAGCTTGCACCGGGCATCCATGAAATACAGGTCGAGCACCTGCTGACGTGTCATGCCCGCAGCATGCGCCGTGCACAGGCATCCGTCGAGTGCCCGGGCAAGATGGGCGAAAAGCCGGACAATCCCCCCCTAGGCAACCCACTTTCCTTCCCCCACCCTGACATCGTGGCCGATGTCCCGATCCAGTTCCGTCCGATGCGGCGCGATCCCAGTATCGCGGCCGCGTCCCAACCCGCGCCCGTCCCGTGTCCGGGAGGTGGGTCCACATCGCGTCCCTCGCTCCGGACCCGCCTCATTGTCGATGGCATGACCTGCGGCAATTGCGTCCGACACGTCACCGAGGCCCTCTCGGGAACCCCAGGCGTGTCCTTTGCCACGGTCGATATGGACACCAACACGGCAACCGTCGATTGGGCGAACGCCGCCGCCGCGCGTCCGGAACTCCTCCTCCAAAGGCTTTCCGCAGCCGGGTTCCAGGCGCGCGAATGGATTGCCAAACCCACCGATGTTCCGAACGCAGCACCGGCCGCCAACCCATGGGCTTCATCCGTGCGCATCGGCCTTCCAGTCGCGGGATTGCTCATGCTGGGTGACTGGGTCTTCGGCCTCGGGCTGAACGCGACGTTCCAGTCCATCTCGTTCCTCGTCGCCGCCGCAATGGTCTGGTTGCTGGGCCGCCGATTTTTCCAAGGTGCCTGGAACCAACTCCGGGTGGGTGGAGCCAACATGGACACCCTCGTGTCCCTCGGCGTCACCGCCGCGATGGGCTACAGCGTCCCCGCGCTGTTCGCCAACCTTCCCGGGCACAAATTCTTCACCGAAACCGTGACCCTGCTGGCCTTCGTCGGCACCGGGCATTACCTGGAACACCGGATGTCCGTGAAGGCCGGAAGCGCCTTGCGCGCCCTCCTAGGACTCGTTCCGCAAACCGCCACAAGACTCGAACTGTCTGGGAATGAAACCCCCGTTCCCCTCGCCGATCTCGCCCTCGAAGATCGGATCGTCCTGCGCCCCGGCGATCGTATCCCGGTCGACGCCCTCGTCGTGGATGGCACCTCCGCCGTCGACGAATCCATGCTGACCGGCGAATCGATGCCGGTGGAAAAATCTCCAGGCCAACCGTTGTTCGCGGGCACCTCGAACCGCAACGGACGCCTCGTTGCCTCCGTCACCGCCACCGGCGAAGGAACCGCCCTTTCGCGCATCGCCGATGTCATCCGCCGCGCCCAATCCACCCGCGCCAGCGTCCAACGCCTCGCGGACCGGATCAGCGCCATCTTCGTCCCGATCGTTGTTGGGATCGCGGTGGCCGCCGCCCTGTGGTGGATCCTCGCCCCGGACTCTGCCGCAGCCGCGCATGCCCTCGCCGAACGCTGGCTTTGGCACTCGCACCTTCCCGCCTCCAAATTCGCTGCCGCCGCCGTCGTTGCCTGCGCCGTGCTCGTGATCGCCTGCCCCTGCGCCATGGGACTGGCCACGCCGGCCGCCCTCATGGCAGGCGTCAACAACGCCGCACGCCGCGGAATCCTCGTCCGCGATGCTGCCGTCCTCGAAACCTGCGGGACCATCGACACCCTTCTCTTCGACAAGACCGGAACCCTGACCCTCGGACATCCCACCGTGGTCGCATCGGCCACCTTCGTTCCCTCCCAGCCAGAAGCCCAACCCATGACCGCCGAGATTTCCGATCTCGCGGCGGCCCTGGCCCGACGCTCCGCCCATCCCCTCAGCACCGCCATCGCCCAGGTCGCTCCGGGCGACACCCCGGTCTCGGACTGGACCGAACTCGCAGGCGTCGGACTGCGGGCACGCTGGCACGATCATGTCGTCCGACTGGCATCGATCGGTTCCCTCGCGAAGGAAGGCATCGACACTCACTCCACGGAGGCCTTCACCAACCTCTGGGGGAAACGGGGGGCCACTCCCGTCTTCCTGGCCATCGACCAGAACATTGTCGCCGCCTTCGCCCTCCGCGATTCCCTGCGCCCCGAAGCCATCGAAGTCGTCCGCCAACTCCGCGCCTCGGGCTACCGTGTGGGAATGCTCTCCGGCGATCATCCGCTGGTCGCCGAAGCCATCGCCCGCGAAGTGGGCATCGATGTGACCATGATCCAGGCGGAGGTCCCGCCGGAGGGAAAGTCGGGATATCTCCAGGCCCAACGCGCTTCCGGCCACCGGGTGGCGTTCGTCGGCGACGGCATCAATGACGGTCCAGCGCTCGCCGCCGCCGACCTGGGCATCGCCGTTGCCCGTGCTTCAGACGTGGCCCGCGAGGCCGCCGGAATCGTCCTGCTGCGAACCAATCTTGCCGCTGTACCCGAAGCCCTCGATCTCGCCCGGGCAACCCTCCGCACCATCCGCCAGAATCTCTTCTGGGCCTTCTTCTACAACGCCGCCGCCGTTCCCCTCGCCGCACTCGGCCTCGTGAATCCCGCCCTCTGCGCCGCCGCGATGGGACTCAGTGACCTCATCGTCGTCGGCAACGCCCTCCTCCTCGCCCGCCGCTCCCCTCCCGGGGCACGCCAGGCGTAGGCGGAGTTTCCAGTCTCCTGCCCCGAAGGGGCAACCGGTGAAAGCCAATACGGGGTGGAACCCCGGGGACCACGCCACACAACGACCTCTGTGCCCTGAAAGGGCACACGGGACAGGGTGCGTGTGGTCACCGTTCGCCCCGTTGGGGCGAG
>JAIXZE010000192.1 GCA_027489875.1 Verrucomicrobiales bacterium | reverse complement strand
TGCCTGGATGGGCTTGAGGGATGTGAGGACACGATCGACGGACAGGATGGCAGGATGACTGGATTGATGTGAGCGGGGTGGCCACAACCGCGTTGCGGTTGGGTTTCCTGGTGGGCGTGGACCCAGGGTAGGCCTCGTTCCTCGGTCAACCCTGGGCTGCGGGCCTCAACGCCGTTGGCGTTGGTTGGGCTTTGGGCGAGGGCGACGAGGACGTCGCCACCCCGGTCGTGGGATTGGGACGGGGAGGCGATGTCCTCATCGCCGTGGGGAGGGGCTTTGAGGACGTCGCCGCCCCGGTGGTGTGGAGGTGAGGGCCGGTTCCGTGCGGCCGACGCTGGGTCTTTCGCCTACTTGGCGGCCTCGTAGAGGGCGCAGACGGCACCGGCGGGATCGCGGATGATCGCGACCTTGGCCCCGCCCATGTCCCCGGGAGGACGGATGATGGATCCGCCCAGTTCGACGCAGGTCCGGACGCTCTCGTCGATGTTTGCGACGGTGATGTAGATGAGCCAGTGGGGCGGGATGTCGGCATTGACGCCGCGGGCGTGGCAGATGCCGGCGGCAGGGACGTCACCCGCGGGTGGGATCATGCAGTAGTCGGAATAGCCTTCCATCTCGATGGGTTGCGATGACCAGCCAACCACACGCTCGTAGAAGGAACGGATTGTTCCGCACTCGGGGACGGTGAGGTCCACCCATCCAATGCTGCCTATCGGTAGTGACGACATGATGACCTTTCTGCGAAGCGGGAGCCCGGTTGGACGGTACCCGATGGTCGTCCCTGTGTGCCGCCCGGCACGCAGGTTGGGTTCCGACGGCCGGTGATCCGGACGCGACTGTCGCGGTTTTATGCGGAGGAGCGTGGGACTGCAAGGGAGGGGGCGGGGACGGTGGATGAT
Source organism: Verrucomicrobiales bacterium (assembly GCA_027489875.1). GTDB lineage: Bacteria > Verrucomicrobiota > Verrucomicrobiia > Limisphaerales > UBA9464 > UBA6176. Next base: position 2,684 of record JAIXZE010000192.1, on the reverse strand, counting down.
CCCAAAGCCTGCTGACGTCGTCCGCTATCCCGCGGCGCTGGTCGTCGACTTCTGGAGAACTTGGTTGGCGGTTTCGCCCCTTTTTGCTGTGCGGGTTTTCCTCACAGCGATTCAATCCTAAGCAAGGTTTGGCCAGGGGGTCGAAAATCGAAGGATTGGCCCGGTCTCCAAACCCAGATTCCGACATATTGTTTATGCGCTTCGACAAAATTTGCATTGGGGTCCTGAGCCTATTGACCGGAGTGAGCGTCTCTGCGGATGTCATCGCCAGTTATGGGCTTGGGACAGAACCAAGATCGAATGGTCAAGTGCCGGGGCAGGCGGTAACCACTCCGTCCGGCGGACCTTGGGCAAACATCGAGTTCAGTTGGCTCCGGAACGACAACGGCAATCCGTTCGCCGAGGGAAGCCTCTACCTGCTCAGCATCTCTTACGCGGGGCTACCGGCCAACCTTGGACCGTCCACCCCAGGCCTGATTGGCATCGGGACAGTGTCCGGCGGAGGAGTTGGGACTTCCTACACGTTCGACCCCTCCGTGCTGCTCCAATCCAACACGCAGTACTTTCTTTACTCAAACATACGGCCTGGAGGCCCGAGTACGTACAACTTCGACAACTCCGGGACGTACGCCGGCGGCAGTCGGTATGGGTCGCTCAATGGCACAGTGAACTTCAGGGCATTTGGCGGAACAGCGTCCTTCATACTGGAAGGGACCCAGGTGCCGGAGACGACGACAACGGTCTCACTCGGAGTGGCGCTGGCAGTATTGGTGGGCGCTCGCTGGGTCGTGCAGCGTCGTGGCAAGGTGGGCTGAGGCGAGGCATTGGCACGCCGGGTGTCGTTGGACCGGATCGGCGGGGTGCTGGGGTGGGCATGGATTGGCCGGCCGAACTACCCGTGGGAACCAGGCTTGGGAGGGGTCACCTGCGGGCTTTTGCACCAATGCTGGGTGCTCCGCCAACGTATGGAAATCCTGTTCAGTTCGACGCAGGTCCGGACGCTCTCCTCGATGTTGGCGACGGTGATTTGGACGAATCGGTCCAGCGGGGGATTGCGGGCTTCGGTGGGTGAATTCATCGTGAGCCGCATGAGCAGTCCCGAAGGAGGAAAGTCGGCACGGATCCTCACCGTCGCCCTGTTTGTTCTGGGAGGGCTTGGGGTCCTGATTTCGTTGCCGGTGCTGGGATTGGCGGCTTTGGGGAGCATTGGAGCCCTCGCCGATGCGGGTCCTGCGGAGAACCGGAAGATGGCGCTGCAATTGGTTTCCTGGGGCCTGCCGCCCTTACTCGCTGGCTTGGTGCTGTGCGGGTTTGGATTCGTGGCGTTTTTTGTAAATCGAAAGCGCACAGGTTCCGGGACGGAGGGTTCAGCGAAGGACGGTCCTCCGATTCGCCAATAGATCGCTGGATGGTTCCATCCCAGACTTGGTAGCGCGCATCTTGACACTGCCCCCGTTTGAGAATGGGAACGGGGCGGTGATGTCCTCATCGCCTCCGGATAAAGCGAGAGAAGGCAACGAGGACGTTGCCGCCCCGTTTGAGCTGGGGGAGTGTCAAAGAGGGAGAGCCGCAATAAACGAAAAGAACCCAAAAAAGGGGAAGAGACCTGGCGCTGGCTCGGTTCGTTGCCACGAAATCCTCGGAGGACACGGAGACTGAGCTGGGTAGGCTTTTGGGATGTGACGACAAGATCGACGGGAAGGGGACGGACAGGATGACAGGATGACAGGATGACAGGATGGATGTGGGTGAGGTGGCCACAACCGCGTTGCGGTTGGGTTGCCTTGGGGCGTGGACCCAGGGTAGGCCTCGTTCCTCGGCCAACCCAGGGCTGTGCGGCCAAAACGCCGTTGGCGTTGGAGGGGCTGCACAGGAGACGTCGCCTCCCCGAACGGGAAGGGTTATGGAACGGCGACGAGGACGTCGCCTCCCCGGATGGGAAGGGTTATGGAATGGCGACGGGGACGTCGCTGCCCCGGATGGGAAGGCTTGCACTTTGGGGTGGGCGGAGAAGGGTTGGGGGAAATGGAAGGCACGGTGGAAATGCAACCGAACGAAGGATCGACGCTATCGGTCTTCGTGCGTTCCTTGCGGGAGACCGGGGCGGTGGCGCTGGTGCTGGAACCGTTGGACGCCCGGTTGGACGGGGTGGAATCGGAGTTGCGGGCGCTTGATGGACGGGCGCGTCAGGCGTTGGGGGGTGAGGCTCCTGCCTTGCAGATGGAATCGGCGATCTGGGGGGCGCGGTTGATGTACCGGCTGTGTCAGTGTGCGGTCTGCCGGGATCTCGGCGAGGTGACGATCCGGGCCGCGTGTGATCCGCCGTGCCCGGGGCCGGTGGGACCGTCGCGGGTGTGGTCGGTGGACCTTGTGCTGCGGCACCTGCCCGCGTTGTGGCGTTGGGTGCGACGCCAGAGTCATCTGGATCCGTTGGTAGGCGCCCTGGAAACGGTGGGGAAGACGTGGCCGATGTCGTCAGTGGGCATGCCGGCTTGTGGAGGCGGGAACATCGGGGAATTTGAGTCGGATCCAACGTTGCTCCGGTTGTATGTGGACCGGATCGAAGCGGAGGGGGATCTGACACGGTTGGGAGTGGCGGCGGTGGACCGGATGATCCGGAACGACCTGGGCGTGCATCGGGCGTTGGCTCCGCGGTTGGCGGACCGGGTGTTGGGCAGCGCGGC
>JAIXZE010000323.1 GCA_027489875.1 Verrucomicrobiales bacterium | reverse complement strand
TGAGCGGAGCGGTCAGGTTGACTTCCACGTTGGGAACGACCGCGGTGTCGGTCCACGTTTCCATGTCATCGGAGGCTTGCAGCTTGAGCGTGACGACCGCGTTGCTCGAGAGCGGCAGGATGAGGCCGTCCAGTCGGAAGTCCGCCCGCGGTGAAGCGAAGAGGCCGAAGGGAACGGGGTTGGTGACGACGTCGTTCCGGCCGAGCAGCCGGGCGCTGGTGATGTCGCCCGCGGTGAACAGGTTGAACTGGCCGGGAGCGTTGGTGACCTCCGATTGCCCGGTGCGGCGGAGACGGAGGAGTGCATTGGCCTGGGACGGGGTGTTCGCGCGGTCGGGGTTGAGGCCGAGGGTGAACAGGGCCGTTTCATCGCCGTTGGAGAGACCGTCGCCGTCGGAGTCGGCGTTGCCCTGGACGATGCGGCGATCGAGATCGACGCGGGTGTCGGGCATGGCGAAGGGGGCGTTGGTGTGGAACTTCTGGAGGAATTCGGCGAAGGCATCCTGCTCGGTGCCGATGCCGGCGAAGGAGGAATTCTTCGGGAAGGCCTCCGGGAGGGGAGGAGTCAACGTCGCGGCGTTGAGGTCGCGACGGTTGTAGGATTCGTTTCCGTTGATCCGGTTGATGTACGGGAACGGGTAGCTGTCGCCGCCCAAGTCCGAGCCTACGGAACCGGCGTTGGCGAGGAAGTTGAGGGTGACCATGCGGAGCATGCGATCCGGGTTCAGCACTTCGCCATCGGCGATGAGGACGTCGGAGGGTTGCCGGTTTTCGTCGAGGAGGGCGGCGTAGCGGATGCGCTGGCCGTGGGTGATGGCGGTGATGACGTTGCTGACGCTGGTGATGCGCTGCGCGGTCCGGGCGAGATCAACGACCACCACAAGGCCTCCGAGCTGGCAGAACTGGCCGGGGGTGGCGCGATCCGCACCGGAGCCATTGCTGGCGGCGACGCCGTGTTCGAGGAGGAGCTTGAGCTGGGCGGCATTCAGGCTGAGGAGCGAGAGCGCGTTGTTGAACTTGAGCGAATCCTCGATGTCGAGGCGGCTGATGTCGCCGGCCTGCTTGCCCGCGGTTGGATTGGCGCGGGTGGGGAGAAGCTCACCGGTGGGGCCGGTGGAGCCGATGGCATTGCGGATGCCGCCGCCATTCTTGAGCGAGATCTGGACGGAGGGATCGTACTGCTGGGCGTACCAGAGGTTGGCGTCGGCGGAGAGGTTTCCGAAGTTGGATTCCTGCTGGCGGACGGCGGAACGGCGGCCTTCGAGGAAGACGGAGGAGCGGCCGAGGATGAGGCCATCCTTGGAATTGATGATGGCTCCGACGGCGTCGGTGAGGGCCTTGACGGCCGCGCCGCGGGTGCCGGCAGCGAAGGGATCGGCAGCGCCCCACACGGCGGCGACCTTGGCCTGGGTTGCGGGGAGGGTGTCGCCGGAGACGCCGAGGACGTTGCCCGCGGGATCGAAGTCGACGACGAGCTGGCCGACGTATTGGTACTGGCCTTCGGTGCTCACGATGGCGACGCGACGGCCCATCTTGTCGGTGGTGAGGAAGGGGTAACGACCGGCAGAGGAATCGCCGGGGAGCAGGTTGGCGGGGTCGTTGACGTAGAGGGTGCCCGAACCGCCGGCGATGATGACGTCGACGCCGTCGAGGGCGTTGGCGAGGGCCTTCTCGTTGTCGATCTGCTGGAGCTGGGAGATCAGGACGATCTTGTTGCAACCGGCGGTGCGGAGGCCGTCGACGACGGGTTGCAGGTGGGCTGCGAGGGCGTCGATGTCATAGGAACGGGGGCTCACGAGCGTGGCCCCCTGCGGGCCGGTGACGCGGACGGAGCCGGGCGAGGAGATGTTGGCCAGGTCGGGCGGTGTGACACCCAGCAGGCCGATCTTCTCGGAACCACGCTCGGCGATGGTGGCGCGGGCGATCTTGGGATGCTTGGCGACGTCGGCGGCGGCGGTGCTGACGTAGGAGGCGTCGGTGGACGGGTTGGCACGGAACCGGTCGGTGGGAAGGATCGCCGTGGTGGACCGGGCAGCGAGGGCGGATTCACCCGCCGGAACGCCGGAGAAGTCGAGGTTGGCGCTCAGCAGCGGGAAGGCGGCACCGTAGTGGCGCATCCGGGCCAGGCCACCCGCCCGGATGTCGGGGAGGATCATGTTGGCGAACTCGGTGGGGCCGAGATCGAACTCGTGGTTGCCGATGCAGGCGGCGTCGAAGCCGATGGCGTTGAGGATCGCAATGTCGGGGCGACCGGCGCTTTCACGCAGGTCGGAGCCAGTGCCGGAGGCATCGAAGCCGAAGAGCCTTCCGAGGGCGGTCTTGAGGGGTGCGACGGTGGAGGGATCGTTGCCGGCGGAGAGGAAGGCACCCGGAATGACGATGTCACCGGCGGCGAGGGTGAGGGAGGCGTTGACCGCGGGATTGTCCTCGAGGCGGTCGACGAGTGCGGCGAAGCGCGGGGCGGTCTCCAGGGTGACGACGTCGGCTTCCATGTCCGAGGCGTGCAGGATCTGGAGGCGGAAATCGTCGTTCTCGGTGGTCGGGGCGGCCTTGACGACGGATGCGGGCGCGGCCCCGGAGAGGGTTTCAACGAGCCATTGCTGGCGGTCCGCGGCGCGTTGGCGGAGGTAGAACTTCGCGGTGACACCGGCCGGGGTGAAGGTGACGTCGAGGAAGCCGCGGTTGGCGAGGTTGGCGAACTTCAGGTTCGGGCTATAGCCGAGGAAGAGATCGCGGAGGATGCCTTCCTGGCCGGGGAAGTAACGTTCGATGCCGGGCGAGGAAACGCCGGGGGCCGCGAACTCAATGCCGGCGATGGTGCCGGCGGGAAGACCACCGGGTCCCTGGGTGAAGGTGCGGAGGGTGTTGGCCCAGGCGTTGTGGGTGTCTCCGGAGAACACGACGAGCTTCTTGCCCAGGCCGGCGGCGGTCTGGAGGATGGTTTCGCGTTCGCGACCGTATCCGTCCCACGCGTCGGGGTTGTAGGGGAGGGGATTGGCACCGGCGAGGACGGCTTGCTCCGCAGGAGTCAGGGGGATGCCGTTGGCTCGCTTGAAGACGGGCGTGAGGTACTTGGCGATGGTCGCCGGGGAGACGTTGTCGTTGGCGAGTTCAATGAGCAGTTCGGCGGGCATGGTCATGTTGCCCATGAGCACCTGTTGGCCGAGGACCTGCCAGGTGGCGGTGGAGGCACCCATGCGGCCCTGCAGCCACTGGAGTTGGTCGGGTCCGAGCAGGTTGCGCTGGCCGGCGTACATCTCGGTGACATTGGCGGTCACGAATTCGCCGAGAACGATGGGGCCGAGGGCGGCGCTGAACGCGTTGATGCCGGCGGTGTCGGTCGGGCCGGTGGGCGGGGTCAGCCCGTAGGTCGACGCGTACTGGGCGGTGAGGGTGGGGTTGGACAGGATGGCCCCGATGCGGGCAACGACCTGTGCCTGGGTGGGGGCCAGGTCGAGTTGGAGATCGCGGGCCACGAGGCGCGTTTCCAGCATGTGGAGCGAAAGCAGATTGCCGAAATCGAACGAGCGATAGGCCCGGCGGCGGTCGCCACCGGCGGGTTCGCGGATCGGCTGCCATTCGTAGTAGGCCTGGAGGGCGGCGGCGACGCGGTCATTCCAGTTGCCTTCGGTCGCGGGCGTGTGGTTCTGCGCCCCGCCGGCGAAGGCGTCGTTGGCGGTTTCGTGGTCGTCCCAGATCACGATGAACGGGGCGGAGGCGCGTGCCGCCTGGAGCTTGGGAGCCCGGTGGTACTGGGCGTAACGCAGCCGGTAATCATTCAGGGAGATGCACTCGCGATTCGGCTCGAACCCAACCGATTCCGCGAGGTCTTCCGCCTGGGGAAATCCGCCCTGGCCGTACTCATAGATATAGTCGCCGGTATGGACGAGGGCGTCGTAGTCGCCGATGCGCGCTGCCTTCAGGTAGGCATCGAACGGATCCGCGGTGATGTTGGCGCAGCTGAAAACGGCGAGGCGGACCTGGCTGACGTCGCCGGTGGGAAGGGTCTTGGTGCGGCCTGCATCGGAGATCGCGGTGCCTCCGTCGGCGATGAAGCGGTAGTAGTAGTGGGTGCCGGGCTGGAGTCCGCCCGGGATGACCTTCGCGGTGTAATCGCGGGTGGCGTCGGTGACGAGGGTTCCGGAGAGGATCGGATTGTTGAACTCGGGGTTGAGGGACACCTGCCAGGTGAGGGTGACAGGTCCGGGATTATCCGGGGTTGCCCGGGTCCAGAGAACGACCGAGTCCGAGGCCGGGTCGCCCGAGGCGACGCCGTGGAGGAATTGGGTGGCGGCATCGAGCGGAAGGCACGAGCCGAGAGCCAGCAGGGATGCAAACACGGAACGTACTGGCAACGTCCGCACAGGTTTTTTGGAGTTCACTCAAAGCATGATTCCCCCCATTTCATTCCGGCCAAAGGCGGTCAGGTAGTGTTTGGGTGCCTTGGGAGCTGCATTTCGGTGACGTTCCCGAGAAGGATGCGCTGCCTCCTTGGCCGTATCCACGCCGCTGGATGGCAGAGAATGAACCGCACCTTTGCTGAAAGGGTGTTTTTGCAGCAATGAACGGGCAGTCCTCAATGCATGCGCCGGGTGAGGGCACCCGGCCTACAGTTCTGTGGCACGGACTCAACGATCGTGTCCTCAGTTCATTGGGAGGGGATTCCCAGGGGAGATCTCCGTCGTGGCGTCCGTGAAGGATGGCGGCGGTCCACTGGGTCAGGGAGTGGGACTTGCATCCCCCGCGAACACCGCCTTGGCCTCCTTGTGTGCCAGCCATGCGATGAGTTGGTCCGTCCTGGCTCCGCTGACGAGGGAATCGGAGGGAAGGGGTTGCATCGCCTTGTTTGCTTCGGCGAAGACGGATGCTGCTTCCTTCCGCTTTCCCAGTCCCGCAAGGGCCAACGCGCGGTAGAACGAGGCGGCGTTCCCGAGGGAGCTGTTCGGGCCGCGGTCCGAGACCACGATTCCGAGCGTCCGCTCCGATTCGGCGCACTGGCCTGCGCGGAATTGAGCCAGGCCAAGCGCGAACTGGATGGAGGGCAGGTCGGTTCCGTTCGTACCCGCCTGGAGGGCACGGCGCGCGAGGACGAGGGCGGAATCCAGCAGGGCCGGATCGGTTGCCGCCCGCAGGCTGACCGTCTTGACGGCCCGTTCCAGCATGAGTGGAGTGGGATCTGTGGTTGCCGCTGCACGCTCCAGAAGTTCGTTTCTGAACGAGGCGTATTGGCGATCCTGCCGGAACCAGATCTGGAGCGCTGCGACTCGCAAGGCGAGGCGCGAATCGGTGGGCAGGCCGGCGGCACAGGCGTTGATGAGGGGGATCGCCGCAGCGGTGTTCCCGGCCCGGAGTTGGGCGTCCGCGAGCTCCATCGTGGCGTTCGCTGTATGAGGATGATTCGGACCCTGGGACTTTCGACGGAGCTGCAGCACTTCCTCCAGCGCCTTCAGGGCTTCCTCCGTCCTTCCCAGCGCAGTCAGGTTCCCGGCGATGTAATAGAGGCTGATGATGGTGTCGGGATGTTCCGGGCCCAGCACGTGCCGGCGCAACGAGAGGACTTCCTGGTTCAGTTTCAGCGCTTCCTCGGGGCTGCGGGCCTGGCGGTAGAAGGCCAGATAGTGCATCGCCATGAGCGTCTGCGGGTGTTCGGGGCCCAACACCTTCCGGCGGAGGCCAACCAACTCCTCCTGCAATCCGAGCGCGTCCTCCAGTCGCTTCGAGGCATTGTAGATGGATGCGAGGTTGGACAGGTCCTCGAGGGTGTCGGGGTGCTCGGCCCCGAGCACACGGCGACGTGTGGCGAGCACCTGGACGTGCATGGCCAGGGCTTCGGCCGTGTGCCCGAGGCTCTGTTCCGTCACCGCAACGGCGCTCGTCGCCCGGAGGGTGTCGGGGTGGTCTGGTCCCAGGGATTTCCGCCGGATCCGCAGGACTTCCCACTGCAGTTTGCCTGCCCGCTCAAACTGCCCCGCGTAGAAGCAGGCGTTCGCGAGTTCCTGCATCGCTCTCAGTGTGTCGGAATGTTCCGGTCCGTGGATGCGGCGTCGGATTGATTCCACCTCGGCGTGCAATCGGATCGCCTCCTCACGGCGGCCGCACTCGAAGTAGGAACGGGCGAGGACCGTTCTGGCGGCCAGGGTGGCCGGATGTTCCGCGCCCGACTGGGTCTTGTGGAATTCGTGGACCTTTTCCTGAAGGGCGACGGCTTCCCGTGGCAGTCCGATGGCGAAATAGGTCTCGCCCAGGGTGGCCTGCAGTTCCGCCCTCCGGCCGGGCATGCCCGCGAGGTCCGTGTCCAGACGGGCCGCCGCTGCCCCCAGCGCCTGGGCGACCGTGAACGCGTAGCCGGCCTGATCCGGGTTCGGGCTCTGGAACACCTGCTTGAGGAACTGCGTGATCGACTCGGCGTCGGCGCGTCGGTCCTCCGCCAGAGCTTCCGCGCGCCGGGCGCGGACCGCCTGCCAGGAGGTGAAGACCGCTCCGAGCACGAGTGCGACCACGACCGCTGCGATGGAAAGGAATCCGAGCCGGTTCCTCCGAAAGGCCTTCTGGAAGCGGTAGGCGGCGCTTGGTGGGCGGGCCAGGACGGGTTCATTGTTGCGATGGCGGGCCAGGTCCAGTGCCAGGTCGTTGACCGTGTCGTAGCGCCTCCGCCGGTCCTTCTCCAGGCACTTCATGACGATCCAGTCGAGGTCGCCACGGAGTTCGTCGCCGATGAGGTTCAGCCTCAACCCGCGGCGGAGCGCCACGCTGGTCTTGGCCTCGCCTGGCAGCGTCTTGATCCGCGTGGAGGGTTGTTGGGGTTCCTCCTCGGCAATGACCTTCTGGATCTGCGCGAAACCGAGGCTTCGCAGCCGTTCCTCGGGGAAGGGGGTGCTGCCGGTCAGCAATTCATAGAGGACCACGCCCAGCGCATACACGTCGGTGCGGGTGTCCACGTCGAGGCTGCTCATCTCCGCCTGTTCGGGGCTCATGTAGGCGGGGGTGCCGATCATCGTGCCGAACCGCGTGAACAGGGTCTTTTCCGTCAGCCGGTTGTTCGTGGCCTTGGCGACACCGAAGTCGATCACCTTGGGCATGGGATCGCCGTAGTTCAGCGTCACCAGGATGTTGGACGGCTTGATGTCCCGGTGGATGACCCCCTTCTGGTGGGCGCTCTGGATCGCCTTGCAGACCGGGATGAAGAGGTCCAGCCGCTCGCTGAACGAGAGCTTGTTCTGGTCGCAGTACTCGGTGATCGGCACGCCGTGGACCAGTTCCATCACGAAAAACGGGCGTCCGGACGCGGTCGTTCCCGCATCGAGGACCTTTGCGATGTTCGGGTGGTCCATCATCGCGAGCGCCTGCCGCTCGGCCTCGAATCGGGCGACCACGGCCTTGGTATCCATCCCCAGCTTGACGACCTTGAGGGCGACCCGGCGGCGCACCGGCACCTCCTGCTCGGCCATGTAGACGACCCCCATGCCCCCCTCGCCGATCCGTTGCAGCAGGCGGTAGCGCCCGATCACGGAGCCCTCGCGTTCGCCCACCTCCGCCGCATCCTGCGCGTCGATCCCGGTCGATCCTGGCGTGTCCTCGCCGAAGAACTCGTTGGCGACCGCAGACCGACGCAGCATGTCCTCGACCTGGGCCCGAGCCGCGTCGTCGCCCTTGCACGCCACGTCCAGGTAGGCCGGTCGATCCCTCGCTGGCAGTTCCAGCGCCCGCAGAAAAATTGATTCGACGTTGTTCATCGGTCCTCGCCCTTCCCTACGTGGCGTCGTTTGCCCCCGGAAACGGACATCCGATGTGGGTGTCCTTGTCAGGTTGCCTGGGCGGGCGGTGTCCTGCCGGTGATCAGCTGGTGCAGCCGAACCTTGGCCAGCTCCCAGTGCCGACGCACCGTCTTCTCGTTCAGTTCGAGTGCGTCCGCGATCTGCTGGTGGTTCAGGCCGGCGAAGAAGCGCAGCTTCACGATCTCGGCCTTCAGGCGATCCTCGGCGGCCATTTCATCAAGGACTTCATGGACCTGCAGCACCTTCTCGTCTCCCTCGGGGCTGACGATCTGGGATTCCGGGAGATCGCACCGCTCCGGATTTCCCCCCCGCTTGAGTCGCGCTTTCCGCCGGGCGTTGTCCACGAGGATGCGGCGCATTGCCTCGCCGGCGGCCCCGAAGAAGTGTGCCCGGCTTTGCCATCGGGCGTCGTTGCCGGCGGACATCCTCAACCACGCTTCGTGGACGAGGGCGGTTGGTTGGAGGGTATGCCCGGGCTGTTCCTGCGCCAGTCGACGGCCCGCCAGTTGGCGCAGTTCGTCATAAACGAGCGGCAGCAGATCTTCCGTCCGCATGGAATCGAGCAAGCGGGTCACTTCAGCCATGCGAAGCCAGTAATGGTCCGCGCCTCCAAAGCCAATGCGAAAACCGCCGGACCCGTCGTTACGGGCGCGGCTGGATCCAGACCTTCCGACAGGATGTCGGGCTCCTGAAGAATTCTTCCCCGGCCTGTCCGTCCTGGCCGACGACTGGCGCATGGATGGGTGGGCAAGGCACCTGAAGGCAGGCGGCTTTGCCCTCAGACGAGCACCGTATCCATCGAAAACCCATGAAGATTCCGTTCCACCGACAACCCGAAGCGGGTTGGAAATTCCTGCGTTGGACCACCCGCCGGGACTCCCGAAACCCGTATCTCGGCGCAGCCCTCGGCTGTGTGCTCGGCCTGCTGCTTCCAGCGGCAGCCAATGCCCAGCAGGCGATCCTTGAGCCGGTGGGTTCCCTTGGCAGCCTGCCTGACGCGCTCCGCGTGGAGGTGGTTGGATCCCGCGCTTACGTGGCGGCCGGCGCGGCCGGATTCCAGATCGTGGACGTGAGCAATCCGACCCAGCCGGTACGTCTGGGCGGTTACGATTCACCCGGTGTTGCTGAGAACATGCAGGTGGTCGGGAACTTCGCCTACGTGGCCGATGGCGAATTCGGCCTGCAGATCGTTGACGTGTCCAATCCTGCTGCGCCGGTGCGCGTGGGCACCTGGAACACGCCGGGAAAGGCACGCGACGTCCACGTCGTGGACGGCATCGCCTACGTGGCGGACCATACAGATGGGCTTCAGGTGATCAGCGTGACCAATCCGGCC
>JAIXZE010000451.1 GCA_027489875.1 Verrucomicrobiales bacterium | reverse complement strand
CCCGGCGCCGGGTGATGGCACCCGGCCTTCAGATTGGGCAAACTGGGGACTGGCGGCTGGGAACTGGGAACTTCTCCCCTCGCCGGGTGGGGGCACCCGGCCTTCAATTTGGGAACTGGGAACTGGAAACTTCCTCGCAGCCTACGGCGAGAGCGCCGGCGCGCAGCGACCGAGGCCGAGGGATTCGCGGCGGCCGGCCCAGGGAGCTTCGGTGGACACGTCGACGACGTCCGGGCCCGCCGCATTGGCAGGGGCGAGGATGGCGAGGAAGACGACGGGTTCGCGGAACGGATTGTAGGTGCCGTGGACCTCGCCCTTGGGGATCAGGACCATTTCACCGGGCTTCAGGACCTTGTACTCGGGACCACACCACTGCTCGGCCTGGCCGGAGATGATGTAGATGATCTCCTCGCGGGTGGGGTGATGATGGAACGGGTGGCATCGACCAGGCTCCATGGTGGCGCGGACGAGGAGCAGGTCCTGGCAGGGGACGACGTCGGGCCGCGAAAGCCAGGCGTTCAGGGTGAAGGCCGTTGGTTCCGTGATGGAATCGTTGACGGTAACGAAGCGCCTGGATGCCGGGTTGGACATGGTCGGAGGGGAGGATCAGCGGATGGAGCGCCAAGGTTCCTCCTGGCTGACGTCGACCATGAACGGGCCCTGGGCGGCAGCGGGGGAGAGGATGGCGAGGATGACGGCGTCGTGGGCCGTGGGATTGAAGGTGGCGTGGACGATGCCCTTGGGGATGTGGGCGACCTCGCCGGGGCCGAGAAGCCGCTTCTCCTTCTCGACCCATTGCTCGACGTGGCCTTCGAGGACGTAGATGACCTCTTCCAGTTCCGGGTGGGTGTGGAAGTTGTGGCCCTCGCCGGCAGGGAGGACGGCCCGGCAGATCTGGAGGTCCTTGGCCTCGCAGACCTCGGGGCGGCACACCCAGTAATTCGTCCGGCCCTTGTAATCCTCCTTGAGGGCCTCGGCGGTGGTGATGAAGCGGGTCGCGGGCATGGGATCAGCGCTTGGAGGTCTTGCCGGCCTTGGCAGGCTTGGCGGCCTTCGGCAGCGTCAGGCTCTTGAACTCGCGGGTCAGGTTCGTGAGCGAGGCCTCGACACCCATCCGTTCGAGGGACGAAGCCCCGACGAAGCCGACGCAATCGGTGGACTTCATGATGCGTTCAGCATCCGCGGGCGTGTTGATCGGGCCGCCGTGCGCGAGGAAGATGACGTCCTTCCGGACGCGGTTGACGGCATCGATGATCTCCTGGGTGCGCTGGATGGCGAAATCCCACGTGACGACCGCCTTGGTGACACCGATCGAGCCACCGACGGTGGTGCCGACATGGGCGATGATGGCGTCGGCTCCGGCATTGGCCATCTCGACGGCTTCCTCGGCGCTGCCGACGTACACGACGGAGAAGAGATCCATGCGGCGGGCGAGCGCGACCATTTCGTACTCCTTCTTCACGCTCATGCCGGTTTCCTCGAGGACGCCGCGGAAGTGGCCGTCGACGATGGTGTGGGTGGGGAAGTTGTTCACGCCGGAGAAGCCCATCTCCTTGACCTTGCCGAGCCAGTGCCACATGCGGCGGCGGGGATCGGTGGCGTGGACGCCGCAAATGACGGGGACTTCCTCGACGACCGGGAGGACCTCGAATTCGCCGATCTCCATGGCGATGGCGTTGGCGTCGCCATAGGCCATCATGCCGCAGGTGGAACCATGGCCCATCATGCGGAAACGGCCGGAATTGTAGATGATGATGAGGTCGGCCCCGCCCTTCTCGATGAACTTGGCGCTGATCCCGGTGCCGGCTCCGGCGGCAATGATGGCGTTGCCTTGCTTGAGGGTGGCGCGCAGGCGTTCGACGACTTCCTTGCGGGTGTAGGGATTTCCTTTGCCGGTCCAGGGATTAGGCATGGCGTGACGTATTTTCGATGGAGGCGGCACAAGCCGCCGGATGTGTGCTGTTGAAGTATCGAACAAGGCGGCCGGCTGCAATGCGCGAGAGGCACGGCGGCCTATCCGGAAGCCACGCGAGCGGGGCCCGAGGCAAGTACCAAGTCTCCGGTTTCCAGATTCCAGAACTGGGGCGGCGATGTCCTCATCGCCTTGGGAATGGCTTTGGAACGGCGACGAGGACGTCGCCACCCCGTTCCATGCGGGGGCAATGTCAAGATGCGCCCTGGGACGGGGGGCGCATCTTGCCACTGCCCCCGTTTGGAAAGGATTCGGGGTGGCGATGTCCTCATCGCCATGGAAATGGCTTTGGAACGGCGACGAGGACGTCGCCTCCCCGTTGCATCGGGGGCAATGTCAAGATGCGCCCTGGGGCGGGGATCCCCTGAGATTCCGCTTCCGTTTTCGGGGGGCGGGGGCCTGAATCCCCGTCCTTCGTGCAAGAGAACTCCCATCCTCGACATTATTGCGGTGTGTTCGGCGTGTTTGGTCATCCGAACGCCGCAGAACTTACCTATTACGGTCTTTACGCGTTGCAGCATCGCGGCCAGGAGAGCGCGGGCATTGCGGCGACGGACGGCAAGTCCTTCCTCGTCCATCGCGGGATGGGGCTCGTGCCGCAGGTCTTCCACGGAGACGTGCTCCATCGGTTGGTGGGATCGGTGGCCATCGGGCACACCCGGTATTCCACGACCGGTTCGTCCAACATCACCAACGCGCAGCCGTTGATGGTGGACTGTGCGAAGGGACGGATCGCCATCGGGCACAACGGCAACCTGACGAATGCGTCGGCCCTGCGGGAAGAACTCGAGGCGAAGGGCTCGATCTTCCAGACGACGGTGGACAGCGAGATCATCCTGCACCTCCTCGCGCAACCGGCGCGGAACGGCCACGAAAGCGCGCTGGTGGAAACGGTGCGGCGGATCGAGGGGGCCTATTCGCTGGTGGTGATGACGGAGAAGGAACTGATCGGGGCGCGCGATCCCCACGGATTCCGGCCGCTGAGCCTCGGAAGGCTGGCGAACGGGGCGTGGGTGCTGGCGAGCGAGACCTGCGCGTTCGACCTGATCCAGGCGGAGTTCGTCCGCGACATCGAACCGGGCGAGATCGTGATCATCGATTCCAACGGCGTCCGCAGCATGCAGGCGTTCCCCGAGCACACGCGCCGGGCCTTCTGCATCTTCGAGTACGTCTATTTCGCGCGGCCCGATTCCACGATCGCGAACCGCAACGTCTACAAGACCCGCGTCGAGATGGGACGCCAGTTGGCACGCGAGCACCGCATCGAGGCGGACATCGTGGTGCCGGTGCCGGACTCCGGAAACTGCGCGGCGCTGGGATACTCGATGGAGAGCGGGATTCCCTTCGAGATGGCGTTCGTCCGGAACCATTACGTCGGGCGATCGTTCCTGCAGCCGTCCCAGTTCATCCGGGACTTCGCGGTGAAGGTGAAGCTGAACCTCATCGGCGATCTGGTGCGCGGGAAGCGGGTGGTGATCATCGACGATTCCATCGTCCGCGGAACGACGAGCCAGGCGCGCGTCACGAGCCTGAAGGAAGCCGGCGCGAAGGAGGTGCACGTCCTGATCTCGTGTCCGCCACACCGCAATCCGTGCGTGTACGGCATCGATTTTCCGGAACGTTCGAAGCTGATGGCGGCGAACTACACGCTCGATGAGATCCGGCAGTACCTGCACGCCGACTCGCTGGGTTATCTGAGTGAAGAGGGCATGGTGAAGGCGACGGGCCTGAACAAGGATTCCTTCTGCCTCGCCTGTTACAACGGGGAGTACCCGGTGAAGTACGATCCGGTGCTCGACAAGCACATCATCGAGCGCCGGCGTCAGCGCTGCGGAAGCCTGGTGGCGGAGTTGGAAGCAGAGAGCCGGCACCAGCGGTTGCTCTGACCGCGGCGGTTCCGGTGGCGGAGGCGGGGAAGGATCTGTTGCCGTGGGAAACCGTTTGTTCCAGTGGTTCTGGTTGGGGATGGCGCTGCTGTGCGGCGGATTGCACGCGCACCCCTTCCTGAACAACACGTGGCAGGTGTTGGTGGAGGAGAAGCGCCTGGTCATGCGGACGACGGCGACCCTGCGCGAGGTGTCGGTGGTGCAGGGGATGCCCGCGGGCGGGTGGACCAACCTTCCCGTGCTGATGAATGCGGTTTCCAATCACGCCGCCTACGTCACCGAACACCTCCGCGTTGATCTCAACGGGGCGCGCTTGCCCATCGAGTGCCTCGACTTCCAGTTGCTGCTGGAGGATTCCATCGAGCCGGAGGATTCCGACAAGTACCCCGACCTCACGCATGTCGCGTACGATCTGGAGTGCGTCCTGCCCACGGGGGCGGCCCTCGCTACAGCGGAAGCCGCCTTCAGTCATCGCACGCTGGAAGGGCGGGACTACGCCCCCGGCATTCCCTGGGATCCGTTCTACGTGTTGCTGGTCGCGGATGGGGAACGGCGTTCCCTGGGCCAGGCGGTGCTCCGGCGTGGAAGCCCAGCAAAGGTCCGACTCCAGACCGCGGCGACACCGACGGGAACATCGCCGGCTCCCGACAAGCCCGCGGGGTCCAGTCGGGGCATTCCTGCGGGATCGATGCCGGCGTTGTCTGCGACGGAGACGTTCGGATCGTTCCTGCGGCATGGGTTGCACCATGTGGTGACCGGGTACGATCACCTGCTGTTCCTGGTGGCCCTCGCGCTGGCGGCAGGAACCTGGGGACGGTTGATGGCGATCATCGGCGTGTTCACGGTGGCGCACTCGATCACGGTGACGCTCGCGGCGCTGGGGTGGGTGATGCTGCCGGCGTGGTTCGTGGAACCGGTGATCGCCGGAAGCATTGTGTTCGTCGGGTTGCAGAACATCCTCTCGCCGGCGCATGCGCGTGGGCGCTTCCGGTTGGCGGTGGCCTTCGGGTTCGGGTTGATCCACGGCATGGGGTTCGCCGGCGGATTGCGCGAGGTGATCTCGGAGGGACCCACGGGTTCGCTGGCCGTGACGGTGCTGGCGTTCTGCCTCGGCGTGGAGTTGGGGCATCTGGCGGTGGGCGCGCCGTTGTTCGGGATCCTGCGGGCACTGCGGGCACCGACAGTGGACCCGGGACCCAACGGAAGCCCCGGCGCGGAAGCGGCAGCGGCCCCCGTGACGGGCCTGGTGCGATGGGCTTCCCTGGCGGTGGCCGTGGGCGGTGCGTGGTATCTGTGGCTGGCATTGCGTGCGATATGAACATCCGGAATTCCCGAACTGGAATCGTGGCTTCGATCCATCTGCATACGACCGAAGGCGGCGGTCCGCTGACGTCGGTGGAGTCGGTCGAATTGGTGGAGATGAAGGGACTGCGCGGCGACAAGCGGTACTTTGGTCGCCGCAGCCGCAGCACCGGCGAGCCCACGAAACGACAAGTCACCCTGATCGAGCGCGAGACGCTGGTGGCGCACGCCACGGCGTTGGAGTTGGGCTCCATCGCGCCGGGCGTGGCGCGGTCGAATTTCGAGACGACCGGGATCGACCTGATCGCAGCGGTCGGCCGGCAGTTGCGGATCGGAGCGGCGGTGCTCGAGGTCGTCGAGGCACGGACGCCGTGCGCCAAGATGGACGCCATCGCACCGGGCCTGCGCCAACGCATGGAGCCGCCGGGGCAGGGGATCCTCGCCCGCGTGGTGACGACGGGAATCGTGCGCGTCGGGGATGTCGTGGAAGTGCTGTAAATCTTCCTTGTGTTTTCGGTGTCCCGGCCGCTTAACACGCCCCGTGGAATGCATGCCTGAACGGCACCCGCAAACGCGGACGAATCAGCCCCTCCTGCGGGGACTCCCGACGACCGCGTCCATCCTCCTCCTGCTGTTGCTGTCGCTGGTCCGGGCGCAGGCGGACCTGTGGTCGGAGGTTCAATCGCGCGGCGTCCTGCGGTGGGGGGACGATGCCGAGGGCGGCGCGCCGTACATCTATCATCCGGAGAACGACGCGACCCGGTTGGTGGGGTTCGAAGTGGAGTTTGCGGAAGCGTTGGCGGCGCGCCTCGGCGTGCGCGATCAGTTCGTCCAGAACAACTGGGACATGCTGCTGCCGGCCCTGCGCCAGGGCGGGAACTTCGACGTGGTGATCGCCGGCATGGAACGGACGCCGGAGAACCTCGCGAAGGCCGACATGTCGCGGCCCTATTTCGTGTTCGCCCAACAACTCGTGGTGCGATCCAACAACGCGGCGTGGCAGTCGATCTCCGATCTCAAGGGGAAGCCCGTGGGCGTGCTTTCCGCCAGTTCCTCGCATCGGTTGCTCGAACGGCTCGGGGGATTCGACATCCGGGTGTACCAGGACAACGTGAACTACTTCCGCGACCTGGAGGTGGGACGCATCGACGGCGTGCTGACGGATACGCCCATCGCGCAGGTGAACCTCGCTGGCAACGATCGGTTGCGCGCCGCCGGGGCTCCCTTCGAACCTGGGTATTACGCGGTCGCCGTGCCCGCGGGGGAGACCAACCTGCTGCGCCGGTTGGACACGGCCATCGAGGGATTGGCCGCGGACGGGACCCTGGAGCGGATCTATACGAAGTACGGCCAATGGAGCGCGACGCAGGAAGGATTGCGGACGTGGCAACCGCCGGTGGAGGTGGTGCGGCGTCAGCGCTCCGGGCTGCGCGAGTGGCGGACGTTTCTCCCGATGCTCCTGCGTGCGGCGGTCACGACGGTCTGGGTGACGTGCGGCGGCATGATCCTGGCGGTGACCCTCGGTCTCGCGCTGGCGATCGTGAAGCAGTACGCGCCCGCGCCGTTGCGGTGGATGGCCGTGGCCTACATCGAGGTGTTCCGCGGGACGCCGTTGTTGCTCCAGATCTACTTCATCTATTTCGGACTGGCGCAGCAGCTCGGGCTGAAGCTCAGCGCGGGTGCCGCCGCCGTGCTGGCGCTGGGATTGAACTACGCCGCGACCGAGGCCGAGAACTATCGCGCCGGGCTGTTGTCGGTGCCGCGGGGACAAATGGAGGCCGCCCTCGCCCTCGGCATGAAACAGCGCGTGGCCTTGCGCCGGGTGCTGCTTCCGCAGGCCCTGCGGATCTCGTTGCCGTCGGTCACCAACGATTTCATCGCGATGTTCAAGGACTCGTCGATCGTGTCGGTGATCGCGCTCGTGGAATTGACGAAGGAGTTCCAGATCCGCGCGATCGACACCGGCGATTATCTCGGCCTGGGCCTGATGACCGCAGGGATCTATTTCGCGATGAGCTGGACGGCCTCGCTCGGAGCCCGGCGGATTGAACGGATGCTGCACCATGATCACCGTTGAAAAACTGACCAAGAGCTTCGGCTCCCACCGCGTCCTCGATGCGGTCGACCATCGGCAGGAACGCTCCGAATCGGTGGTGATCCTCGGGCCGTCGGGCTGCGGGAAGTCGACGTTCCTGCGTTGCCTGAACCAGCTGGAAGTTCCGGACTCGGGACGCATCACGATCTCGGACGTGACGGTCGATTGCGCGCGTCCGGTGCCGCGCGAGGTGCAGCGTCAATTGCGGCTGCGCGCGGGCATGGTGTTCCAGCAGTTCCACCTGTTCCCGCACCTGACCGCGTTGGAGAACATCCTGGAGGCACCCGTGCACGTGCAGGGGCGCCCTCGTGCGGAAGTGCTCGACGAGGCGCGCGCCTTGCTGGCGCAGGTGGGGTTGTCGGATCGCGCGGGTCATCGGCCCTCCCAGTTGTCCGGAGGCCAGCAGCAGCGCGTGGCCATTGCCCGTGCGCTGGCCATGCGTCCAGCGGTGTTGCTGCTGGATGAACCGACGTCCGCGTTGGATCCGGAGTTGCGCGAGGAGGTCCGGGATGTGTTGCGCCGGTTGGCGGACGATGGGCTGACGATGCTGCTCGTGACGCACGACCTCCAGTTGGCACGCGATGTTTCGGACCGGATCCGGTTCTTCCATGGTGGCCAGGTCGTGGAGGAGGGCCGGCCGGAGGCGGTCCTCGACAATCCCCAGCACCCGCGGACGCGGGAGTTCATGGGGAAAACGGGTGGGGGATGAATGCGCGGGTTCACAGAACTGGAGACTGGGAACTCTCACCACGACGTGTTGCGGCCTTGACCCTGCCGGGATGGGTCGCGACAAAGGGGACATGATTTCCCCGAAATGGATGGTCGGCGCCGTGGCGCTTGCCGGCTTGGCCTTGAGTAGCGGTTGCACGACGGCCGGTGGGCACGGCAGCAAGCCCACGCTGCATACGTTCACGAAGCAGCAGTTGACCGATGAGTTCTGGTCCGAGGGCGCCGGATTCGGGGACTTCAACAAGGACGGGGTGACCGACGTGGTCTCGGGGCCCTATTGGTACCAAGGGCCCGACTTCAAGACCCGGCATGAGTACGCGCCGGCCACGCGCCGTTCGAAGAGCACCAAGAACGGGCAACCCGTCGAGTTCGCCGGCTACAAGGGGTTCCTCGGAAACGAGAACGAGTACTCCGACAATTTCTTCGGCTTCAGCCACGACTTCAACGGGGACGGATGGACGGACATCCTGATCCTGGGATTCCCCGGCGCGGAATCGTGGTGGTTCGAGAACCCGAAGGGTGCCGGTGGTCATTGGAAGCGGCACGTCGCGATCGACGTCACGGACAACGAGTCGCCGACATTCACCGACATCACCGGGGACGGTCGACCGGAGATCGTGTGTTCGTCGAAGGGTTCCTATGGATGGGCCGAGGTGGACCCGGCGAATCCCACGGCGCGGTTCAAGTGGCACGCGCTGTCGCCCAACAAGAATTACCACAAGTTCACCCACGGCATGGGCGTCGGCGACGTGAACGGCGACGGCCGGAAGGATCTGCTGGAGAAGGATGGTTGGTGGGAACAGCCGGCGTCGTTGGCTGGGGACCCCGTCTGGAAGCATCACCCGTACACCTTCGGGATCGGCGGGGCGCAGATGTACGCCTACGACGTGAACGGGGACGGATTGAACGACGTGATCAGCAGCCTCGCCGGCCACGGCTACGGGTTGGCTTGGTTCGAGCAATACCGCGAAGGCAACGAGATCAAGTTCAAGGAACACATCTTCGTCAACAAGCTCCCCACCGAGAACAAGTACGGCGTGCACTTCTCGCAGATCCACGGGATCGACCTCGTCGACATCGACGGGGACGGCCTGAAGGACATCATCACCGGCAAGCGGTTCTGGGCGCATGGCCCGGCCGGGGATCCGGAGCCGAACGCCACGCCGTTGCTGTATTGGTTCCAGCTCAAGCGCGGCGCAGACAAGTCCGTGGACTGGGTGCCGCATCTGGTCGATGACGCCTCCGGCACCGGCGTGGAGGTCAAGGCGGCGGATTACAACCGGGACGGGAAACCGGACATCCTCGTCGGGAACAAGCGCGGCGTGTTCGTCTTCACCCACGTCGACAAGGTCGTCACGCAGGCCGAGTGGGAGGCCGCCCAGCCGAAGCCGGTTGTTCCGTAAGGGGGTGCGCAAGCTTCAATCAATGCGCTCAACGCAAGCGGCTGTGAGCTCTGAACAGACAATCGGGAAGATCTCGAAGCCGTGGGTGCCGATGATTCTGGGGGGCGGCGTTGTTGCCACGATTGCTGAGGCCCTGCTCAAGGGTGAGGCCCTCCATCCAGGAGTGGGTGCTGCGATCGTTTTTGGTTTCTTCGTTTCGTGGGCGTTCTGGGCATACAACGCAGGGCGGTCGGTCGTGTTGATCCAGTCTGCCGAAGGAGTAGTGATCAGGAAGCACGGCATTGTGAGCGGGCCGATCACGGGCATTGTTCTCCACGAGCGATTCAATGTCAGGCCGTGGCATTACCGCGTCTCGGCAGTTTGCATGGATGGTACGACGATTGAAGGGGCGCTCTTTCCGCCATTCTCATTGATCTACTCCCGCGACGAGTTCAAGAGGCAGCTCCGTTCGTTTTTACATCCTCTGATAGTCGAGGGGGTGGAACTGTGAGCTTCCGCGCAGCCTTGGGTTGATCAGAGGAACCAGGGCTGGCTGGGCTGTGGGCCAGAATCCCGTTGGGATTAGACGGGGCTGGGCGCTGGCGGATTGGGACTCCCCCCGGGTGAGGACACCCGGCCTCCCGCCTCATGGATTGAAGGCCGCGTGCCCCCACGCGGCGACTGGGAACTGGTATCTGGAAACTTCCATTCTCGGCCGCGTGCGCCTGACGGGTTTCCGGGGGCCAGTTCCTCGTGACTTTGGCAACTCCTCTGGGCTGGTGGTGTTCGGAAACCCATGCGTGGACCACTGCATGGAAGGAGCCGACTTTCACCGATCCGATCCGCCTTCAGCCTCTTTGCGGTTGTCCGGGTGGGGATTGTTGCCGTTGCTGCGGGGTTCGTCGGGTGTCGTGATCGGAGGGTGTTGTCAAACCATCCCCCCTCGTTTACGGCGCAATTCCAGGCCGGGACCCTGGAATCGGAACTCATGCAGTTGGCTCTCATGTCACCCCATCTGTTTCCAATGGGGCAGCCGATGATCCTGGACGGTGCGCAGTTGAGTTCACTGATGGAGACCAATGGCTTCAGGCAGGTCCCCAGCACTCCTTGGGGCGGGGCCTACACCGCGGTCGTCTGCAACGGCACTCAGGGAATGCGTTCCGTGGTCCTGTTCACCGAAGGCAAGCAACGCTCCACTGGGTGGTAGCCATTGTTGTTGGAGGTTCGTTCGCTCCGGGATGGTCGTCCTCCCATTCCGCCTCCGGTTGAACCGGAGGAGGACATCATCATTGCAGACCGCAGAAGGAGGCTTTCCGATTGATCTATTCGCACAAGCCGACTTCGCGAGGAGAATGGGCATGACCGACGTCCAGCTTTTGACGGCCAAGGGTAGAAAAGCCCTCGGCGATGAGGTCGAGCGACTTCAGGAATGAGGGAGCGGGATTGCGCCCGTAGCCTGTTGCCAAGCTAGGGCAACCCGAGTGTCGATCGATGAAAGGTGCGGCGGGTTCCGACTCCCGCCGGGTGAGGTCACCCGGCCTCCAGCCTCATGGATTGTCGGCTGCGTGCGACTGGCAACTGGGAACTGGCGACTGGCAACTCCCCTTCCCAGTCCCCGAAATCAGGCTTGTCGGCGCGTGGGTGATCCCTAAGTTCGGTGGTGCCCGGCTCCGCATGAGCGGAAGCCACGTAGGGCTGAGAAAAGTCGTTAAACGAAAAACCTAGCCGTCAACCTCCGTTGCCAACCGCAACGTCGGTGAATCGTTAGGCACGGAGTCTTCCGAGGGGCACCTGTTCTTCGCCCCGAAAAAGCCTCCCCCGTTCGAGTCATTGCGCCGGTTCCTTGTCGGACCGGCAACATCGTCCATGGCAGCCAGTACCCCGTCCTTCGCGGACCTGCTCAAGCAGTACAACCGGCAGTTCGTCGCCGGTCAGATCGTCAAGGGAACCATCATCGAAGTCCGACCCAAGGAAGTCCTTGTGGATGTCGGCGGAAAGTCGGAAGGCGTTGTTTCGGCCTCCGAGTTCGAGAACTTCGACACCGTCAAGGTGGGTGACATCGTGGATGTCCTCATCGAGCGCCCCGAGGACAAGGATGGCAACATCCACATCTCCAAGGAAAAGGCCGAGTTCCAGCAGAACTGGGACCGCATCCAGACCATCTGCAATGAAGGTGGCACGGTGCACGGCAAGGTGAAGGCCGTGGTGAAGGGTGGCCTGATCATCAACATCGGTGTCGAGGCGTTCTGCCCGGCGTCGCAGGTGGACATCGTTCCGCCCAAGAACCTGTTGGGCTACGTCGGGAACACGTACGAGTTCCGCGTGGTGAAGCTCAACCCGGACCGCCAGAACGTGGTCCTGAGCCGTCGCGAGCTGGTGGAAGCCGAGCGCAACGCGCGCCGCTCCGCCCTCCTCACCGAGATGATGCCCGGCGACATCCGCAAGGGCACGGTCAAGAACATCACCGACTTCGGTGCGTTCATCGACCTCAACGGCCTGGATGGTCTGTTGCACATCACCGACATGACCTGGGGTCGCCTCGCCCATCCGAGCGAGCTGCTCAAGGTCGGTCAGGAAATCGACGTCGTCGTGCTCGACGTCAACCGCGAGAAGGAGCGCGTCTCGCTGGGCCTGAAGCAGAAGACGGCCAATCCGTGGGACAACATCGACCAGAAGTACCCGGTCGGCACGAAGGTCAAGGGCAAGGTCGTCAACCTGGTTCCGTACGGCGCGTTCGTCGAAGTGGAGCCCGGTGTCGAAGGCCTGGTGCACGTCACCGAGCTGTCCTGGACCAAGCGCATCGCCAAGCCCTCCGACGTCCTCAAGCAGGGCCAGGAAGTCGAAGCGGTCGTCCTCGGCATCAACCGCGAGGAGCAGAAGATCTCCCTCGGTATCCGCCAGCTGGAGACCAATCCGTGGGATCTCGCCCACGACAAGTATCCTCCTGGAACGAAGGTCACCGGCCCGATCCGCAACCTCACGAGCTACGGCGCGTTCCTGGAGCTGGAAGAAGGTCTGGACGGCATGATCCACGTGTCCGACATGAGCTGGACGCGCAAGATCAACCACCCGAGCGAAGTCCTGAAGAAGGGCGACGTCGTGGAAGCCACGGTGCTCGAGGTCGACAAGGCCAACCAGCGCATCAGCCTCGGCATGAAGCAGCTCGCCGAGGATCCGTGGGAACACATCGACAAGCACTTCCGCGTCGGCGACCTCGTCTCCGGCAAGGTCACGAAGCTCGCGAGCTTCGGTGCCTTCATCGGCCTGCCCCAGGACATCGACGGTCTCGTGCACATCTCCCAGGTTTCCGAGGAGCGCGTGGACAAGATCAAGAATGTCCTCAAGGTCGGCCAGGACGTCACGGCCCGCGTCATCAAGATCGACCGCGCCGAGCGCCGGATCGGTCTGTCGATCAAGGCGGCGAACTACACCGCTGAGCAGCTGAAGGAAGAGCAGAAGATGCTCGACCAGCTGAAGCCGGGCGAAGACCTGGTGGCCCTCGAGCACGCCTTCGCGGCGGCCGAGGATTTCCTCAAGACCAAGGACGGCGAATAACCGTTCACGGTTTCCAAACAGGGCGCACCCACGAGGGTGCGCCCTTTTTTGTTTTTCCATCGGGCGTGAGGCGGCCCAAGGTCGGTGCGCCCGCAGGTTCCCGGCGCAGAAGCTCCGGGGCGGCGATGTCCTCATCGCCCTTGGAAAGCTTTTGGACCGGCGACGAGGACGTCGCCTCTCCGTTTGAGGAATGCGCCCATCCCTGCGCCCACCAACACCCACATCTTCCCGACGATGACCTCCACTTCACCGACCTCCGGTTCAGGGTCCCTCCTGCCGCGGGCCCGTTTTTCCCTTCGGTCCCTGTGCGGCGTTGTCGTGATTGCCGCGTTGGCCTTGGCGGGTGGCGTTGGCTGCGGCAAGCCGTCCTCCAAGGCGAACAAGGTCACCAACCCGCTGGAAACGGCGGCTCTTTCACGGGTCCGGGCGGCGGGTTTCCCGGTGACCCTCGAAGACCTGAACGCCTGGTATCCGGAGGTTCCCGCGGCGGAGAATGCCGCGGTCCTGTACGCGGAGGCGTTCGCGGCAATGGCTCCCGTGAAGCCGACCGATACCTCCTTCCTCGAACGGAACCGCTCGGTCCTGCCCAAGTTCCACGAAGCCGGACGGCGGACGCGGTGCCGGTATCCGGTGGATTGCACGGGAGGCATGCGCGCCCTCCTGCCCCACCTCACGAAGATGCGGTCCGCCGGCACCCTCCTGACCCAGACCGCCGTGGCGCGGTCCCGGATGCGTCAGCCGGCCGAGGCGGTGGAGCTCTTGCTGGACGCGGTGCGGCTGGCGAATTCCCTGGAGGCAGAGCCGATCCTGGTCTCCCAGATGGTCCGGTCGGCCATCCTCGGCATGGTGGTGCAGGCGACCGAGGAGGTGGTCGGGTCCGGCGGCGTGTCGCCGGAGGATCTGGTGCGCTTGCAGGACGGGCTGATCGACGCCGAGAAGCGGGTGTCCGAGCTGCGCATGGTCGCGGGCGAACTGCCCTTTGCGCTCGGCATCTTCGGGTCGACCCCGCCCGAGATGAAGCTCGCGTTGGAGAACCTCGATGAGGGGTTGCAGAAGGAGGGGGCGAAGCTGAAGGATTACGTCCTGAGCAAGAAGGTTCCGGCCGACCGCGCGGAGTACGTGATCCAGTTGGATCTCGTGCGTGAAATGCTTTCCCGGGGCGACGGCCAACGGATGGCCGCGATCCAGTCGCTGCGGGAAGGGGCGGCCACGGCGCAACGTCAGGGTTGGATCATCACGCCGACGTTGCTCCCTGGGTTGGCCCGGGGACTGGAGCGCATCATCGAGGCCCGCAGTCGGCTCCGGGTCGCGGTCGTTGGTATTGCGATCGAGCGGCACCGGGCCGCCTCCCAACGGAAGGTTCCCCTGGCCTTGTCGGGACTGAGTCCCGAATGGATCAGCGCGTTGCCCAACGATCCGTTTGATGAACGGCCGTTGCGTTTCAAGCGGCTGCCGGGTGGTGGCTACGTGGTGTACAGCATCGGGCCTGACCAGCAGGACAATGGCGGGCGGGTGCGGCCGCCGATGGCCGGCGATGTGCCGAACTACGACGTGACCTTCACGGTTGCGAAGTAGCTTTTGAAACTGGGCACCCGGCGGTGCCGCCGTCAGGCTGCGTGCGCCAACGATGTCGAAACTGCTGAAATCGTCCGGACTGGTGGCCATTGCCACGATGCTGAGCCGGATCCTGGGGTTTGCCCGTGAATCCGCGTACGCCGGGTTCTTCGGGGACACACCGGTGGCGAGTGCCTTCCAGTTGGCGTTCAGCCTGCCGAACCTCATGCGGCGGTTGCTCGGGGAAGGGGCCCTCACGGCGGTGTTCGTCCCGATCTTCACGCAGAAGGAGAAGGAAGAGGGCGCGGCCGCGACGTGGCGTGGAGCGGCCGCGGTGATCTCGGCGTTGGTCGTCGTCTGCACCGTGCTGGTGGTGGCCGGGTTCCTGGTGGCGACCGTCCTCGTGGAGTTCACGCCGCTGCGCCACAAGTATGGGCTGATGCTGCGGCTGCTGCGCTGGATGCTGCCGTACGCGATCTTCATCTGCACGGCCGCGGTGTTCGTGGGGATGCTTAACACCCGTGGGCGTTACTTCATGCCGGCACTGGGGGCCGGCATGATGAACATCGTCATGATCGCGTCGGTGTACCTGCTGACGCCGTTGTTCGGCGAGACGCTCGAACAGCAGGTGTACGGGTTGGCGGTCGGCGTCGTGATCGGCGGGTTTGCGCAGGCAGCCTTCCAGGTGCCATCGCTGATCCAGGAAGGGTTCCGCTTCCAATGGGTCAATCCGTGGAAGGATCCCACCGTGCGCGAGACCGCAAAGCGCATGCTGCCCGCGACGATCGGCGTGGCGGCGTACCAGTTCAACGTGGCGGCAACCCAGTTCATCGCGCATGGCGAGGCCGAGTTCGTGGTGGCTTCCTACGGGTACGCGGTGCGTCTGCTCGAACTGCCCCAGGGCGTCATCGGCGTGTCCCTCGCCACGTATCTGCTCACCGAGCTGAGCCGGTTGAGTGCGGACAAGAAGTTCCCGGAATTCCGGTCGACCCTGCGCGACGGACTCCTGCATCTGATCTTCATCAACACGCTCGCCACCGTGCTGCTGATGACGCTGGCCGAGCCAATGATCCGACTGTTGTTCCAGCACGGCCGGTTCAATGACACGGCGACGCTGCGCGCGTCGAATGCCCTTCTGTGGCTGGGACCGAGCCTCGTGGCGACATCGGTGAACAGCATCCTCTCGCGCGCCTTCTACGCCTTGGCGGACACCACCACGCCGATGCGCATCGGCCTGTTCTGTCTGGGGACGAACCTGATCCTCGTGATCATCCTGGTGGGACCGTTCCTGCAGGTGGGACTGGCGGCGGCGAACGCCATCAGTGCACTGCTGAACTGCGCACTCCTGGTCTACGCCTTCCGCCGGAAGATGCCGAAGTTCGACATGCGGGAGATGGCGGGACCGGTTGGCCGGATCCTCGTGCTGGGTGCGGTGGCTGGGGTGCTGGGATGGACCGGAGGACTGGCGTGGGAGACATGGTTCGGCCACGCGGGGAAGCTGCGTCAGTTCGGTGGAGTCTTCGCTCCGGCGGTGCTGGCCGCGGTGGCGTACGTGAGCCTGGGTCTCGCGATCGGGATGGCACCGGCGGTGGAGTTGCAGAAGACCCTGTTCCGGAAGCTCGGCCGCAAGGCCGCGAAATAATTTCGAAGCTTCTGCATCCAGTGGGGCGCGGTTGGCGAATGCATGGGTGTTGATCCGATACGGGTCGACAACGCAGCAACGACAACAACGCACAACGACAACACTGGATTCGCATGAAACTCACCACAGCGCAGAACTGCCGCCGCCTCCTCCTCATCGCCACCCTCGGATTGCAGGTGGCAGGTGTCGGCTCCCTCCAGGCCGCCGACCACGGAACTTCCGCCAAGCCCGACATCGTCGCGACCGCGGTCAAGGCAGGTTCCTTCAAGACGCTCGCCGCGGCCCTCGCCGCTGCGGATCTCGTGGAGGCTCTTCAGGGCAAGGGACCCTTCACGGTCCTGGCACCCACCGATGAGGCCTTCGCGAAGCTCCCCGCTGGCACGGTGGAGTCGCTGCTCAAGCCGGAGAACAAGTCCAAGCTCCAGGCGATCCTGAAGTACCACGTGATTTCGGGACGCGTGGCGGCACGGCAGGTCGCCGGTCTCGAATCCGCCAAGACGCTCTCCGGTGCCGAGGTGAAGATCTCGTTGGTCGATGGTCAGTTGAAGGTCAACGACTCCAAGGTGGTGAAGACCGACATCGACACCGCCAACGGTGTGATCCACGTCATCGACACCGTCCTGTTGCCGCCGGCCGGCAGCGCGAAGGTCATGCCCAACAAGGGCCCGGGCATGATTCTCGAAACGGCCATCGAGCGCGGTGTTCCGCTGTACAACGCTGGCAACGCCGAGGCCTGCGCCGCCGTCTATGAAGTAGCCGCCCTCGGACTGAGCGCCCGTCACGACGTTCCCGAAAAGGCCCGCATGCGCCTCAAGAAGGCTCTTGCGCAATCACAAAACCAGAAGGATTGGTCTGACCGTGCGTGGACGCTTCGGGCCGCCCTGGATGAGACCCGGGTCATGATGAACTGAGGCCGGTATTCCAAACTCCGAGCCTTCAGGTCCGCGCATTGCCGCCAATGTCCGAATCCGCTGTCATGGAGCCAACGCTCCCCGTGCTGCCCGCCGTGGCGGCCGGGGACCGATCCGCCATGGAGTCCTGCCTTCAGCGGTACGAGGGATTGGTGTGGGCGCTTGCGCGACGCATGCTGGGTGAGTGCACCGAAGCCGAGGACGCCGTGCAGGAGATCTTCATCGAGTTGTGGCGCAGTGCGGCCCGATTCAATCCCGATCTGGGTTCGGAGTCGACGTTCGTGGCCACCATCGCACGCCGCCGTCTGATGGATGTTCTCCGTCGACGTGCCCGGCGTCCTGCGCTCAGCCCGATGGAAACAGACACGCAGGAGGAGTTGGTTGCAGCCGAGGAACCCGAAGGTATGGATGATCAGGCATTGCGCGCGCTCCGGGTCCTGCGCTCGCTGCCGTCGGACCAACAGCGCATGATCGAATGGTGCCTGGCGGATGGCATGAGCCACTCCGACATTTCCGCCAGGACGGGGACGCCCCTCGGCACGGTGAAGTCGGTGATCCGTCGCGGCATCCTGCGGATCCGGGAAGTGCTGGGAACGGGGAGGTCGACGCCATGAACGACGACGCACACTTGGAAGAGACAGTCGACACGGTGACCGAGGGACGGACTTCGCCCGCGGGGTCTGATCCCAAACAGGCATCCGTCGAGGAAGCCGTGGCCGCGGCCACCCGCGCCTTCGTCGGGGCCGAACAACCGCCCGCTGCGTTGCGCGAACGGTTGCGCCGGGACGCGGACCTGTTCGCCACAAGGCAGGCCGATTCCTCGAAAGTGGTTTCCTTTCCGGTCGCAGTGGGAGCCTCGCAGACGCGTGCCAATGCCTGGTTCCCCCGGCGCGCCTGGGGATGGCAACTTGCCGCCGCAGCTGCGGTGGTCTTCGGCCTCTGGAATGGCTTTCGAACCCCGCCGACCATTGAGCCTCCGTCGGCATCGGCCCTGCGCGAGACGGTCGCCTCGGCTCCCGATGGGATCCGTGCTCCGTTTGTCCCCGGGCTTGCCACGTACGCCAGCCTCGAAGGAGACGTGGTGTGGAGCACGACGAAGCAGGATGGCTTCCTCCGGTTGCGTGGCCTGCCGGCCAATGATCCGCAGCGGACGCAATATCAACTGTGGATCGTCGACCCCGAGCGGGATGCCGAGTTCCCCGTGGATGGCGGTGTTTTCGATATCCCGGCAGGATCCGGGGAGGCGCTGGTTCGGTTCCAACCGCGACTGCCCATCGGGCGCCCGGTAGCGTTCGTGATCACCCAGGAGATCCCGGGGGGCGTCGTGAAGTCTCGCAATCCAAAGCCCGTGGCGATCGCCAAACTATAGGTGGGTGATCTTGCGGCGCCCGGCGATAACGCCGATCGCTCCCACGGCCAGCAGCGCCACCGTGCCCGGTTCGGGGATGACAGGCATTGCCGGGCTACGGAGGCCGCCGCGATAGATCATCGGGGGAAACTGGCCGGGATCGGAGAGGCTCCAGTCGTCGGAGATCCACGGGGCCGGTGCGATTCCAACGATGGGCGACGGACGGTCACCGAGGCTGATGTTGACGCGCTGGCCCGGATTGGGATCCAGGAGCATACCGCCGCCGAGGGCGGTCACAAATTCCACGGGTTCGCCCTCCACAAACCCGACCAGTTTGCCGCGCTGCAACCGCAGCGTGGGCGTGCCGTCCGGTCCGATGGCCGTTTCGAGCAACGATCCAGGGCCCAGGGTGATCTGGCCGCCGGACGCCAGATCCAGGACCAGTTCCTCGCCAAAGTCGGTGACGATCCGGGTTCCGGCCCGCAGTTCGTAGGAAAGGCCCACCTCCGTCCACGGGGAGTCTTCCCCGTCCCGTTGGATGCTGGGCGCGCCCATTGCGGAACGGACCTTGGCGATCAACGGAGCCTCCTGCGGTGCATCCGGCAGCGGCCCCCCGCCGCCCCCGCTGTCCTTGGAAGAATGGTCCGGCGCGAAAAACCAGAGGGTGCCGAAACCGATCAGCACGACGGCACCGACTTGAGGAGGTGTCATGGGGGGGTGGAGTTGAGCGCGACTGGGATTGCGACAAAATGGTTGGAGCGGAGTGGGGAAACCTAAGTCGGCTCGGGTACCTCCGGGCAAGCAGATTGTCAGGGGGGCGCTTCCCGGGGGCGCATCTTGACACTGCCCCCCAATGCAACGGGGTGGCGACGTCCTCGTCGCCGTTCCAAAGCCGTTCCCCATGGCGATGAGGACATCGCCGCCCCGTTCCCATTCTCAAACGGGGCAGTGTCAAGATACGCCCGCTTTCCGGGGGGGCATCTTGACACTGCCCCCCATGCAACGGGGTGGCGACGTCCTCGTCGCCGTTCCAAAGCCGTTCCCATGGCGATGAGGACATCGCCGCCCCGAATCCTTTCCAAAAGCTTCCCGGGAACTGGGAACTTGAATCCGAGGTGCCTGCCCCGGAAGGTCTCGGGAATTCCACATGAGCACGTTGAACATCGCCATCATCGGAACGGGTGGCATCACCCTCCAGAATCACCTTCCAGGCCTTGCCCTTTGCCGCGATGTCCGCGTCCACGCGCTGTGTGACGCCAATCCCGCCACGCTGGAATCCGCACGCTCGGTGACCGGTGCCACCGTCGCCTCGACGAACTGGCAGGACATCGTGAAGCGCGATGATGTCCACGCGGTGATCATCGCCACGCCGAACTTCCTCCATCCGGAGATCGCCATCGCCGCCGCGCGCACCGGCAAACACATCCTCTGCGAGAAACCCATCGCCCTGAATGCTGCCGACGCCCGGTTGATGGCGTCCGAAGCCGATCGTGCCGGGGTGCGCCACATGACGGCCTTCACCTACCAGTTCGTTCCCGCCATGCGGTATCTCCGCCATCTGATCGCGCAGGGCGACCTCGGCCGGCCCTACCATTATCGCTCGTGCCGTCTCCAGGACTGGGGCACGCGCAACCTCGGATGGCGTCAGCAGAAGCGCCTCGCCGGCACGGGCGAACTGGGCGACATGCTTTCGCACCGGATCGATTTCGCCCACCAATTGGTCGGCCCGATCCGCCGGATGGTCGCGAACGTCATGAACCTGACGCCCATCCGCGACGGCGCGCCGAACGACACCGACGACTGGGTGGCGATTCTCGCCGAATTCGAGAATGGCGCGAGCGGCGTCCTTGAAAGCTCCAAGCTGGCCTCGGGCCGGAATGAGTCCTGGCGGTCCCTCGATTACGTCGAGATCAACGGCAGCGAGGCGTCCTTTGAGTTCACCACCGGTCGCTGGAACGAACTGCTCCACGGGCGCAAGGGCGGTCCCGGTCTGGCGAAGCTCGAAGTCCCCCGCGAGTTCTGGGTCTGGCCCGGTTCTCCCCGCGATCCCGGTGTCGGCGATCCGCTCGTCAGCTTCCGCTACGATCAGGCCGTCGAGTTCATCAACGCCATCCGCGAGCAACGGGCGTGCTCCGTCACCTTCCACGATGGTGCGCGCGCCCAGGCCGTGATGGACGCCGCTGTCCGCTCCGCCGAAACCCGCGAGTGGATCCAGATCTCCTGAACGGTCGAATCCAGATCCCATGAACACCTCGAAGACCGCCGTGATCACCGGAGCCGGCAGCGGCGTCGGCCGCGCCACCGCCATCCAGATGGTGGCCGACGGCTGGCGCGTTGCCCTGCTCGGTCGCCGGCAGGAAGCCATTGATGAAACCGCCCGGCTGACCGGAAAGCCCGACGCCTGTCTCCCCATTGCCTGCGATGTCGGCGACAGTGGAGCCGTGCTCGAAGCCAGCCAGCAGGTGTTGGCCACGTTCGGTGCCGTCGAAGTGCTCGTGAATGCCGCCGGCACCAATGCGCCGAATCGTGCCCTCGAGGTCCTGTCGCTGGAGGATTACCACGACATGATCGATGCCAACATGAACGGCGCGTATTACTGCGTTCAGGCCTTCCTTCCGGGCATGCGGACGCGCGGTTCGGGAACGATCGTGAACGTCGTCTCCGACGCCGGCAAACAGGCTTCGCCCAAGGCAGGCCCCGCGTACGTCATGAGCAAGTTCGGCCTCGCCGGCCTGACCCAGGCCATCAATGCCGAGGAACGCGGCCGCGGCATCCGCGCGTGTGCCTTGTTCCCTGGGGACATCGACACGCCCTTGCTGTCGAAGCGTCCCGTGGTGCCCGACGCCACCGCCCGCGCCCGGATGATGCAGCCCGAGGACATCGCCGAGTGCGTGCTGTTCTGCGTCCGCCTGCCTTCGCGCGTGATCATCGAGGAGATCCTCGTGCGCCCGCGCTGACCGGTGGCGCTCAGCGGTCGTGGCGGCGCTGCCTGGAACGTTGGCGGCGCAGCCAGATGGCAAAGCCGCCAAGGCATCCACCGTCTTCACGTGTCTTGGGGATTGAGTGCCCGCCCGGCGAGGCCTACGGTGGGAACGTCATGCAAGGCTTCCGATGGATCCTTCCGATGCTCGCCCTCGTGGCCACGGGTGTTCTTGCCCAAGCCGAGGGAACAACCCTGCCCACGTGGCGGAAGCTCGCCACCAATGAGGCACGCATCCCGCGGAACTTCCTCATGCTGGCCCATTCCGAGGAAGCCCAGCGCGAACTCGGCATCCGCGGCAAGGACCGGGCCGCCTTCGACGATTTCCTGCGGTCCATCGACGGAGACTG
>JAIXZE010000406.1 GCA_027489875.1 Verrucomicrobiales bacterium | reverse complement strand
TTCCCAAGGCGATGAAGACATCGATGCCCCGAATCCTTTCCAAATGGGGATAGTGCCCCCCGCCTGCCTTCTTCCGTCTCCGGTCGGAAGACTAGTTCCACCGGGTTGAACCTGACGATAGCCCACGGCGTCCGCCGTGGGTCCGCGTCCCCCACGGATCACCAGCCCCAGCGGGGCGACAGATACGGCAGGGGCCAATGAACCAGGAAGCGGCCGTTGGTTTGACCACGAATTTCACAAATTCCACGAACCGGCCGCGTTGGAATGGAGGTTCCAATCCCGGCCCAGCGCTCACCTCGCAGGTGCGCGGCGATTCGGATCCCAGTCCCTGCTTGTTCGTGTGATCCGTGCAATTCGTGGCTTCACCTGCCTTTTTCAGGATGAAGTGCGTCTACCATCGGGGAAGGCGAGTTCCGCTGTGACCAACTGAAATCTGTGGATCGGAATGGTTTCCCGCAGAGGCGCAGAGATGTGGGGAAGGGTGTTCGGTGGAGGAGCCCGCAGCGTTCACGCGCCCGAAGTGTTGGAAATAACGGACTGACCGCACTGCCTTCATCTCTCCAAGAGCATCAGAAACACCCCAAACTTGCATACATAGAATTGCAATGCATGTTGACCCCAATGAAGATCACCAAGGGGCTCAATGCCGCGTCTGCCAGTGCCTTCGTCCTCGGTATCATAGCGCTCTTCGGGGCTCTTTCCGGAGGCGCGCTGACACCCACGCGGCACCGGGCCGCCTGAGCTTTTCCCACCGTCGAAACACAACATGACCCCATGCCTCCCATGAACCCCACAAAAGCATCAAGCTCCCGCCTGGTCATCGAACGTTTGTCACCCTTGCGAACCTTCTGGGCCGCGGTCGTCGTCGCCGCATCCCTGCTCAGCTTCTCCCTGCCAGCGCAGACCAATCCTGGACGGGACGTCACTCCCGAGCCCCCGCCGGTCGTGTCTCCCCAAGGAGAGCCTGCAGGCTTCGAGGGCCTGTCCCTGAAACTCGATTACCCCACGCTCGAGATCGCGGAGGATCGGGCCTACATCCCCCTGTTCTTCACGGTCCTTGGCGATTACAGGGGCACCAACGACATCACGGTCCGCGCCCGGTTCGTCAGCGGCACGGCCACCCCGGGCCAGGACTTCGATACGAATCAGCCCGTGAAGGTCGTGCCTGCCGTGGGTGGGCTCAGTTCCTTGAACTGGCTCCCACTGCCCACGATCCTCGACGAGATCAACGAGGGAACCGAGACAGCTGTCTTCGAGTTGTCCATCGACGGCAGCACCAACGCACCGGTCCGCATGGAGGTGCGTCTCCTCGACGACCTGAACCCAGGCGAGGTGGGTTTCGTTTCGACGCGCTTCCAGATCAACGAAGGTTCCACCAACGGCTACGCCCAGATCCGCCTTTGGCGCACCCTCAACACCCGCGACGCGGCCACGGTTTCCTACCGGCTCGAGGGCCCGGCCTCGGCGCTGGGCGTGCTCGGCGGCCAGACCAACCGCACGGCGACCTTCCAGCCCGGGGCTTCCCAGATCTTCGTCCAGATCCCGCTGGTGAACAACGCCGAGGCGCAGGGCACCTTGGATGTGACCCTCACACTCGAATCAATCGAAGGGGGCCTGAAGCTCATGAAGGGATACGAGAGCACGGTTCTGACCCTGGCCGACGACGAAACGCCCAGTTCCGGCGAGCCGCTGTCGATCTCCAGGTATGACGTCGGGGGCGGCCAGATCGGCGCGATGCTGTCGACCCGGGTGGCCCGCGGGTATCAGGTCCGGCTGGAGTCCTCTGACACGGGAGCGGAGGGGCCTTGGCAGCTTTACTGGCTCTTTGAAGGTTCCGACGTCGAGCGCGTCGCGTTCGACTCCTTCGAATCCTCGGTGATGCGGATGTATCGGATTCTTCCGCCTGAGCCTCTTGACTACACCTACCCCTGGTGAGGTTCAGAAACGCCCTGGTTGCCTGATCCCAATTCAGTCGCCACCCGCAACGGCATCGAGAAGGCTGTCCAGGGCCCTCCACGGAAGGACCGTGGCTCGGTCAAGGTCCTGAATCCCTTCGTCCAGCCCGTTATCCCCAAGCCTCCCAAGCGACCAAGGCGTCCTTCCTGACTGGGTGCGGGGCGCTTCCTGCCCCAGCCCCCACATGGAACGGGGTGGCGACGTCCTCGTCGCCCAAGGTGATTTCCTTGTCTCATCAATGCCTGACCCGCTCCCACGCCTCCAGCGTGCGGGCATCCCGGAGGGATGGGAGCCGATAGCCCCGGGTCGTGCGAAGCACGCACCCGGGGACAGGCCGGGCTCGATCCCGATTCCGATTGCGATCCCGATACCGATTCCGGGGCCGCTCTTCGCCCTGAGGAAGTGGCGTCTCCCCAAGGCGACGAGGACGTCGCCACCCCGATCGGGAGAAGCTTTGGGAAGGGCGACGAGGACTTCGCCGTATCCATGCCGTTGAATGCCGAAGAATGACTCGCGCAGAGACGCGGAGACGCAGAGGAAACGGGCCTTACAATCATCGTGATCGAGTCACCCAACGGTGATCCCGTTCACGGTTGCCCAAGCTTCAGATTTCCTCTCGCTCTCTGCGTCTCTGCGCGAGATTTTTACTGCATGGATACGGCTTAGTCTGGACCTTGTGATCCAGGCAGTACGTTTCCCCGCTCCGCTTGACGGGATTGCACAGCGAAGGTGCGTCCGCCCCGCCTGCCTTCTTCCGTCTCCGGTCGGATGTCTAGTTCGGCATGGTCCAATGAACCTGGAATCGGCAGTTTGTTCATCCGAAGACGCTTCGCAGCCCGGTCCACCGGGCCTGGCGCGTTGTTC
>JAIXZE010000126.1 GCA_027489875.1 Verrucomicrobiales bacterium | reverse complement strand
TGCTGGCCAACTTGCATGGGTCGGCGGTTGTTCGGCTGAAACCGGATGGGAGTCAGCGCTGGGCAAAAACGCTTCCGGAGTATCTCACGGCCATGATGCCGCTCGCCGATGGCAAGCTGCTGTTGGTGGGTGTTGGAGCGTCCGATATGGGCGCTGATTTCGCCACCACGATGATCTGGCTGGATGCCTCGGGAGAGGAAACGCGCCGAAAGACTGTGGGTGGCGGCGCGCTTTCCAACATTCCCAACACTTGCAACTGCGATTCGGCCTACGCGGTGGTCCCAACAGCCGATGAAGGCTATCTGCTGATCGGCTCCAGCACTCTCAAGCCCGGAGGTCCCAAACAAAGCAACAGCTATGGCGGCCTCGATGGCTGGATCATCAAGGTCGATCGTGAGGGGAATCGGCTGTGGGATCGGAGTTTTGGCGGTAGTGACTATGACATCCTGCTTCGGGGTGCTCAGTTGCCCGACCAAAGCTTCATTCTGGCTGGATACTCGCTCTCACCGGCGGACGGCTCCCGGACCGTGGGAGGCCCCGGAAACGGGGGTGGGAGCTGGCTCATCCGTATCGACGCAAACGGTAATCAACTGTGGGAACGGAGCTATAAAGATGTGTACATGAAGGAGTTTCTGGTGGCTCGGAATGGTGACTTTGTGTTGGCGGGGTCACAAGGCCGTGTCGTCCGGACAAAGTCCGATGGAACCGTCCTGTGGAGTCGTCATTATGCGGGATTCGATCAATCCTTGCTCCGGGAATTGCCGGATGGTCGTTTGCTG
Organism: Verrucomicrobiales bacterium; assembly: GCA_027489875.1. GTDB lineage: Bacteria > Verrucomicrobiota > Verrucomicrobiia > Limisphaerales > UBA9464 > UBA6176. Next base: position 4,652 of record JAIXZE010000126.1, on the reverse strand, counting down.
CAGGCCTCGGCCTATGAACTTTACCGTGGGAATGAGTGGATTCAGACCACGACGGTCCTTCGTTGCCTCTCTGCGGGTGGCGAGACCCTTTGGGAGAAGTCCCTCCCGAAAACCGGCGGAAGCAACATGGAGGCGGCGGCACTCGCGGCGAGTGACAGAAGCATTTGGATCGCTTCGCGCGGCCTTGAGAGCCTGGTGGTGCGGAAGATTGCGGGCGACGATGTTGCCACCCAGGGGAATTTCCTGACCGTGCAGCACCTGCCGGAATTCCTGCGGAGTCACCCAAATGGCTATTTCTCGGTGAACGGGCCCGCCTCAACGCGATTCGTCTGGGAAGGATCATCCGACTTGTCCGCATGGCTCCCTCTTTCGACCAACCAGCTGACAACTCGGGACATCAAGTTCTCGGGTGGATCTCAAGGTTCTCCGAGCCACCAGTTCTTCCGCGCCCGTCAGATTCCTTGATCGAGTCAGCAGCGTGGCCTTTGGAAGGACGGGGCCAGGAGTGAGCCTCGTAGAATCCATCCGCACCCACGACTATAACCCTGAAGAGGCATTTGGCTCACCCGAGCCGGACGATGTGATCCGCAAACTCTGGAGGAACCGTCACCGGCAACCCTTCCTTTTCCCCCCAATGGACAAAGAACGTCCCTTCGATGGTAATCTTCTTGGTCACCTTCTCCTTCGGGAACTCCTCCTTCCGATAATACTCCAGCCACTTTACCAACGCCTTCTGAAACGCGCCCCCATCCTTGGACAACCCAGCCCGGATCATGGCCAATACCAGCTTCGCCGGCCGACTCCGACCTGACTGGACCTGTTCCAACAACGGTTCGATCTCCTCAGCCGATGCTCCCCGCATGAGGGCCGCCCACGCCACGTAAAGATCACGGTCCACCGCCCGGTATCCATCGCTGATGCAACTGCCGGGCTCGGGGAAGTAGCCCACCCGCTTGAGAAAATCCCATCGGCCGAGCACTGAACCCCACAGCACGGCGGCCTCGAAGAGCTGCATCCAGATGAAGTTCCGCTTCCACCAACTCGGGTCGATGGTCTTCTCGGGAGTTTGAAACGTGTTCCGCCAGTCGCCGAAGAAGAACTCCGCTAGTTCCGGGATGCATTGGTCGACGTGTTCTTTAACCAACCCATGTTCATCGGAGTAGTAGCAGGCCAGTGACAGCAGGTGCCGACAGTCGGCCAAGTGAAAGCAATCCCATGCGAGATCAAAGCCAGTGGCATTTGCCCGAGGGGTTCTGTAAACATCTAGGCCTTTCAGTTTCTGCTGATAATCCCAGATTTTGGGGCGCAAGTTCAGTTTCTCGTGAAGCTTCATTAGGTCTGGCCGAATAGGTGCTGAAACCGGGCGAGAATGACAACCCGAACCACCCCTGAACGCCATCCAGCATCGCCTCCTCTCCAACCCGGCCACTTTGCCGCAAAAAGAAAGAGAAGGCGCAAGAACGCCAGCCTCCGGCCTCACCACCACCGCCAGCTCGGGCGCATCTTGAAACTGCCCCCGCAAGAAACGGGGTGGCGACGTCCTCGTCGCCGTTGCAAAGCCATTCCCATGGCGATGAGGACATCGCCGCCCCGAATCCTCTCCAAACGGGGGCAGTGTCAAGATGCGCCCCGCCAGCTCCTCCCCTCACTTTTTTGGAATCTATTTTCGTTCCTTGCGGCAATCCCACTTCCAACTCCCCCCCTCAGTACTGCCGCGTGGATTCGTTTTCGTGGATCGGCAACTCGAACTGATCGCTACTCAGCTCCACCGAAAACCGGGCGTCATCCTCCTTCGCGGCACGCACCACCAGACGCCACTCGGCCACGTCCTTCGGTGCCAGTGACGGAATCTTCTCCGTTGTCAGCACCCGACCGTCCACACCCAGCACGGTCGCCCCGGACCCGGACACATAATCCTGGCTGTCGGCCAACACGCACCGCACCCGGATGTTGGTCCCCGGAGCCGAGCCCTGATTCGTCACCCGGATCACGTAGGTCACCTGGCCGCCGACCTCGATCGGGTCTTCGAGATCCACGATCTCCAGCAGGATCGCCGGCACGCCCCGGATGAAGGTCGAACACGAAGTCTTCGCTTCCGCGGACTTCGCGCCCTGCGCAACCGCGGAAAAGGCGAAGGTGCCCAGGCGATCCGTGGTCAGCGTGGCGCACACCTCCTGCAGGCTTCCCGGCCCCAGGGTCTCCACATCCCACACCACCTCGGAACCTTCGGTCCGGCCACCCGCCGTGGCACCCGAAAGCACCGTTCCCTCCGGAATCGGCATGCGCACCTTCACACCGGATTCTGGACCGTCACCGGTATTCCGGACGGTCAGGCAAATCCGGATCGGACGCCCGGGGAGCAGCTCAGCCGGAGCGGAACACTCCACGCCCAGCGCCGGCTGCGGCTCCGGCCCCAGGTCTTCGAGGAAGAAATTGCTGCACGCCTGGGGCGTCACGCATCGATACCGCTGACCCAGCGAGGTAAACGTGAACGCGAATGCCGGCACCGGTTTCTCGCCCACCCACACCACATCCTTCAGGCACACCGCCCGACCGCCGCGCCGCGTCGACATGAACGGCATCCTCCCGCCCACCGGAATCTCGACCGGAACGATCTCTGCCTTCTCCGCCGCGCGGAACAGGTCTTCCATCCGCCCCTTCCATCCCCACTGACGCAAGACCTCGGCAAAATCGGGCTTCAGCGCCGGATCCCGAAAGCGCCAGCGCAAGTCCTCCGAAGCAACCAGCGGATCGGCGAAGCGTGTGGACGGATGCCCAAGGAATGTCGCCCGGTGTTCCGCCCGTGCTACGCCCGACACCAGCGCCATGCCGCACACCGCCAACATCGCCATCCATCGCACGCCGGTCTTCATGCCCTGATCATTCCGGACATTTCCCGCCTCCCGCCAGACGAAAGGTTGCGGAAGACGGGGTGGCTGAAGGCCGGGTGCCCTCACCCGACGATGCTGACAACCCGCCGCGTGGGGGCACGCAGCCTTCAATCTCACCTCAGCTGAAGGCCGGGTGCCCTCACCCGGCGACGCTGACAACCCGCCGCGTGGGGGCACGCGGCCTACAACCACCTCTCCCTCCTTTGAACTTCCCCCGTTCGCCCCTACCGTCCGGTCCATGTCGCGTGAGTACGTGATCCACACGCCCCCACCCGCGGAGGTCAACCTCCGCATCGATTACGCTGGCGAGCTCAACGAGCAGCAACTGGCGGCCGTGTCCGCACCGGCCGGCCCCGCACTCGTCCTCGCCGGTGCCGGCGCGGGAAAGACGCGCACCCTGATCTACCGCGTCGCGTGGCTCCTGGAACACGGCATCCGACCCCAGCGCATCCTCCTGCTCACCTTCACCAACAAGGCCGCACGCGAAATGATGGACCGCGTGGGCAACCTTCTTTCCGGGGCCCAACCCGAGCTGTGGGGCGGCACCTTCCATTCCATCGGACTGCGCCTTCTCCGACTCCACGCCGACCGCCTCGGGCATCGGCCCGACTTTACCATCGCCGACCGCGAGGATGTGAAGGACCTGCTCGGAGCCTGCATCGCCGACTCGGGAATCGACGTGAAGGAAACGCGGTTTCCAAAACCCGAGGTGCTGGCCGAGATCTTCTCGATGCAGCTCAACACCGGGCGTTCCCTTGCCACGGTCATCGCCGACGAACACCCGAGCTTCGAACCCATCCTTGAGGAAATCACCGCCATCCGGAAACGGTTCAGCGACCGCAAGCGCCGCTCCGGCCTCATGGACTTCGACGACCTCCTCGTCCTCTGGAAGGAGCTGCTGGACAAGAACGACGACCTGCGCGTGCACTACCAGCAGCGCTTCGAATGGATCCTCGTCGACGAATACCAGGACACCAACCACCTGCAGTCCGCCATCATCAACCTCATGGCCGGCACCCATGGCAACGTCATGGTCGTTGGCGACGACTCCCAAAGCATCTACTCGTGGCGCGGCGCGGACTTCACCAACATCCTCGACTTCCCCAAGCGCCATCCCAACGCCCAGGTCTTCCGCATCGAGACCAACTACCGCAGCACCCCGGAGATCCTCGCCCTCGCCAACGCCTCCATCCGACACAACACCCGCCAGTTCGACAAGACCCTCCACGCCGTCCGTCCCACCGGCCCGCGTCCGGCGCTTGTCGCCGCCCTCAGTTCCACCGAACAGGCCGCCTTCGTTGCCCAACGCACCCTCGAACTCCGCGATGAAGGCGTCTCCCTCGACCGCATCTGCATCCTCTACCGATCCCACTTCCACGCGCTCGAACTCCAGATGGAGTTCACCCGACGGAACATCCCCTTCCTGATCACCAGCGGCATCCGCTTCTTCGAACAGGCGCACATCAAGGACATCGCCGCGCACCTCAAGCTCGTTGCCAACCCCGGCGACGAACTCGCCTTCAAGCGATTGGTCCGGATGCTTCCCGGCATCGGCGGCAAGGGAGCCGACAAACTCTGGGCGCTCTTCAACGCGCACATGGAACCGCGCATGGCGGACCTCCCCGCCGTCGCGTCGTCCCCACCTCCTTCCGACAACGACGGCGGCGACGCGCCTTCCGCTCCCGACCTGCACGGGCCGAGGGCGTCGGACTTCCTGCCCGCCGTCCTCGGTGCGCTCACCAAGGGCGTGCCCGCCAAGAC